>JBOHST010000351.1:0-2853 GCA_050733375.1 Gemmatimonadales bacterium | reverse complement strand
CGCTCCCGAAACTGGGGACCTCCGCCGGTGCGCGCCGACGGATGGTAGACCCCTTCACCTCGACGGCCCGGCGGCCTCGACGCGGGCGACTCTTAAGAGTCCAGGTGTGACAACGTGTTCGCCGCCTGAGAGGATTGAGGTGGCGAACGGAGTACCGTCTGGCACAGGGCGCCGGTGTGTTAGGAGCCCGTACGCCACCGTAGCTCAGTGGTGTTGCCCCGAAAAAGTGGACACCATGTTAGGCCGGAGGCAGTATACGGCCGGGAGGTGATCCATGGCGAGGGCACGACGGCGGTTCAGCCGGGAGTTCAAGGTGGAAGCGGTGCGGCAGCTCGTGGCCGGCCGGCAGCTGACGCAGGTGGCGCGGGAGCTGGGGGTCGATCCCACGGTGCTGCGGCGGTGGAAGGACCAGGTGGCCGTGGATCCCGCCTCGGCGTTCCCGGGGAATGGGCAGCAGCGGGCCGAGGAGGCCGAGCTGGTGCGGTTGCGGCGGGAAGTCGCGCAGCTGCGCCTGGAGCGTGACTTCTTAAAAAAAGCGGCGGCGTTCTTCGCGAGAGAATCAACCTGAGGTACCGGGTGATTCTCAAGGGGCCGACCGCTTCTTGGCGGTGGCGCGGCGGTGTGCGTTGCTAGGCGTCTCGCGCAGCGGGTTCTATGCCTGGTGCCACCGCCCGACGAGCCGCCGCGCCGTGGAGAACGCGCAACTGGTCGGGGAGATGCGCCGCATCCATGCGAGCGTCGATCGCACCTATGGCAGCCCGCGGATGCCGGGCGAGCTGGCGGCACGCGGGTGGTGCTGCGGCCGGCACCGGGCCGCGCGGCTGATGCGGGCCCACGGGATCCGGGCCAAGCAGGCGCGCCGGTTCGTCGTCACGACGGACAGCACGCACGGCCTGCCGGTCGCGCCCAATCTCGTGGAACAGCAGTTCACCGCGGCCCGGCCGAATCAGCTGTGGATGGCCGATATCACCTACGTCCCGACGGACGCGGGCTGGGCCTTCCTCGCCGTCGTGCTCGATGCCTTCTCCCGTCGCGTCGTGGGCTGGGCGCTCGAGCGCCAGCTCACCACGGGACTCGTGGAAACCGCGCTCGCCCGGGCGCTCGCGACGCGCCGGCCGCCAGCGGGGCTGGTGCACCATTCCGACCAAGGCTGTCAGTATGCCAGCGCCGCGTACCGGGCCAGCCTGGCGACCGCCGGCATCCGGTGTAGCATGAGCCGCCGCGGCAACTGCTACGACAACGCGGTGGTGGAAAGCTTCTTCTGTACACTGAAAGTCGAGCGCGTCTACGACCGCCACTACGCGACCCTCGAGGAGGCCCACACCGATCTCCATCATTACATCGAGGCCTTCTACAATCGGGTCCGCCGGCACTCCACGCTCGGCTACGTGAGTCCCGTGGTGTACGAACTACAGCAGGCGGCTTAAGTCACTGTCCACTAGAATGGGGCAACCTCACTGCCCGTGAACCAGTTTGGGAGCGCAGTCGAGTTCCACTCGATGCGCGGCTTCGCGAACCGCGGCTGAGGCTGGACGTTGGACGTATGCCTTTCCCTCGTTCGTTAGCTCGCCTGAGGCTGGGACAACTCGGATCTCCGCACTGTCGTTCTGAAGTCGCACGCTGACCAGGAGAATATCGACGGTGCGGTCTATCGGCCCGTTATCGCGTTGCGCGTAGAATACATAAGGCTCAAAGCCCGTGGGACGAATGTCGAATCCTTCTCGGCTCACAGCGCCGCGCGCACATTGGAGCGCCGCGACTGCCATCGGCCTTGGGGCGGTGTTGTTGGGCTGTGGCGCACAGCCGATCATCGAAAGGCCAATCGCTTGGGCGAGGAATGTTATTACGCATCGGACCTCCTTGGCATCGGCCTAACGAAACGCGCATAAGCTGCAGCCTGTGGCGGCCGCAGACAAGAAAGACCCCTTCCGCTTCACGCGGCCGCCACGGGCTGCCAGCTTCATGCGCTGGTTAGGCTGCGCCCTCTTCGCGTCGGCTTCCATTTCATATCAAGTTTGCGCCCGCTCGCGGCGCAATCCCGTAGGTAGAGATTGATGAGAGTCTGGTACGGGATCTCGAGCTCTGCGGCCAAGCGCTTGAAGTAGGTCACTGCCGCTGCATCAAGCCGGATGGTCACCGACTGTTTTAGGCGCTCAGCATAGGGGTTCCGCCGCCCCTTTGAAAAGTCGTATTCACGCCTCATTGATGCCACCTTGCGTCATATTGTCCGCGCTCAGGCCTGGTTGCCTTCCGTGCTGAGATGATACGGATTGTGTCGTCAGCGCGACGGTAGGTGTGGACGACGACCAGAACTCGAAATGCTGCACTCAACCCTGTGAGGATGAACCGCTCTTCACCGGATGAATGGTCGGGATCGTCGAGGAGGAGCGCATACTCGTCCGCAAAGACGGTCCTCGCTTCTTCAAAGGCAATCCGGTGCTTGCGTCGGTTCTCGGCGTCCTTCCGAGGATCCCACTCGAATAGCGGCGCCGCCATTGCCTAATGTAGGTACGGTGTACGTACTCCGTCAAGAGAGGGTGGCGCAGCCTAACGGATCGCGCTTGAGCTGCGCGGCGACAGAAAAGATTGCTTCATTACCCTAATCTACCGCCGCGACAGCTCCAAGCGCTGGTTAGGACGCCGCCTCATCGCACTCCCGCCACTGGGCTTCCATTGACTTCTCGCTGCGTTGGGGCGCGCCACCTGTGGTGCGTCCGTTTGGGATGTTCAATGCCCCGGCGGGACACCGCTGAGATCTTGCCTTGATGAGAGAGAGCGTCCGCGGTGGTGTGAAGTGTGCTGGAGTGCAGCCTGGGCACCCCCAAAAGCATTAGGCATTTCAAGAGTAGTGGC
>JBOHST010000350.1:0-25495 GCA_050733375.1 Gemmatimonadales bacterium | reverse complement strand
GCGGGAGGAAGCGCTGGAGCGGCTCAACGAGATCCGTGCCGAGGCCTCCACGACCGGCTGGCTGCTCAAGGTTGAACCACTCCTCGACCCGATTCGCGACGAGCGTGGCTTTGACGTGGTACTCCGTCGGATCGGCCTGGTCGCGCCGGGGACCGAGCGATGCTGATCATCTTGCAATCCGCGCCAACTCAGGCACGGTAGACTTCCCCCTGCCCTCCATGCGACTCGACCTCTACCTCAACTACCGCGGCAACTGCGAGCAGGCGTTCCGCTTCTACGAGCATCACCTTGGCGGCACGATTACTGGAATCATTCGGCATGGGGAGCAACCCAACCCCAACATCCCTGCCGACTGGAAGGGTAAGGTACTGCACGCCCGCATGGCGATTGGCGCGACGGTCCTGATGGGTGCGGACATTCCGCACAGCGAGCCGATGCGAAGCGCCTATCTTACCCTCACGCTCGATAGTGAAGCGGACGCCGAGCGCCTGTATGCACTGCTGACCGACGGTGGCGAGATCTTCATGAAGATGGAAGCGACACCGTTCGCCAATCGCTTTGCCATGCTGCGGGACAAGTTCGGTACGTCTTGGATGCTTCTCCATCAGCCGGACTCTGCGCAACGACCGTAGGTGTGGGGCGCTGTGAGGCGGTCGCAAAGGAGGTCTCGTCTATGGACAGTCCGCATGCGCCCAGTCGTCCGTACACCACTCGCGCGAAGCGTGCCCTCGACTTCGCAGAACACCACCGTGGCCACGCGCCGCAGCTCAAGAGCAGACCGTTAGGCGGCGCCAGAGATCTTGTTGACCGGGACGGTCATGCCCGCTAACCGACCCGGGGCGACTCCGCGACACTATCGGATCGCCTACGCCGCAGCGTGCTGGGCATTGGTCTTTGCCTTCTTTCACCTGGTCAGGGCGGCCGGATGGTACATCGGTCTCGATCCAATACAGGCCGCCGCTGCATTCGCGGTACGATGGAAGCTGGCCTACGACTTGGTCGCCGCCGGCATGTGCATCGTCGCGGTGCCTGTGGCGTTGGCGCTCGCCATGCCGTGGGGGCGATGTGTGCCACGCCGTCTGCTCGGGACACTCGCGTGCATCGGCACGGGGCTGCTGGTGTTGCGCGCTGTGGGGAGCATGATTCAGGCCGGATATCTCGATCATCATCTCCGTCAGTTTGGTGCGTGATGAGGTCTGCATAGGATGAAGCCCTGCTTCGCTGCGGGCACCCCTGGCTGCACCTTAGGCGCAATCCGTGAGACGGCGCTCATGCGAGTGAAGTGCCTCCCAATGGAGATGGCACAATGGCTCTAGCCAAGATCGATGCGTGTGCCGTGAGTGTCGTGGGAGATTCCGGGCTCAGCCCAAACGCACGTTCCTGGGCTTTCAACGACTCGTCTGTCCCCATTGCTCGCGTCGGGTGCTCTATCCACTGACCACTGGCTATCGAGCCACGTATTGGGTCTTTGTCGGGTTCATGGGGCTGGTCATCGTTACTAGTTTGGCCACGGGGACGATTGCGTTCCCAGGGCTCATCGGCCTGGCCATGATCTGGGCCTTGGACAAGGACCGCCGGATCCGGAAAGTGGTCCTGGCCGCTCAGACATCCGGCTCGGCAACGTGAGCGTAGGACGCGAGTCCCCGGACGCGCAATGCGTTAGCTTGTCCACCACGTGGATCTCGATTGACGGCCAAATGTCTAACGCACCCGCCCGACCCCGACGACCTGTGCTGCAGTCGAGGTGTTTCCGATGGCAACTCAGGCTGACGTCCGCCGCATCGCCTTATCACTGCCCGAGACCGAGGAAGCGCCGAACCACTTCGCCTTCTCGGTTCGCAACAAGGGCAAGCTGAAGGGCTTCGTCTGGGTCTGGATGGAGCGCGTCGATCCCAAGAAGGCTCGTGTGCCGCAGCCGAAGGTCATCGCCATCCGAGTCGCGAGCCTCGACGACAAGGACGTCTTGCTCGCGTTGGACCCGGCAAAGTTCTTCACCGAGCCGCATTATAGCGGGTTCCCAGCCGTCCTGGTTCGCTTACCCGCTGTGACCGGCCCGGAGCTCAAGCCGCTCATTACGGAGGCGTGGCGCTGCCAGGCACCGAAAAACCTCGACGCCAAGGCCAAGACAGCTCGTCGAAGTGAAGGGAGTAGGAGACATAGGCAGACCAGGTGACACTATCGATCGGTCGTGGAGGTGAGCCCCATGGAGGCGAAGGCGCTGAACCCGATCTTGAACGTCTCAGATTTTCAGCAGAGCATCGCATGGTTCGCCAAGCTGGGCTGGGAACAGGGTTGGCATTGGGGTGATCCGCCCACATTTGGAGCGGTATGGTCGGGCGAGTGCGAGATCTTCTTGTGCCAGGGTTGTCAGGGCGGCCGGGGCCGCGGCACCCACACCACGACCTTCGGCCCACAAGGCGACGAGACCGGAGACAAGGGCGTCTGGATGTCGATCTGGGTGGATGATGTCGATCGCGTCTATCAGCACTGCCTGGAGCAGGGGCTCGATGTGACGTGGCCCCCGACCAACCACCCGTGGAACGTGCGGGAAATGCACGTACGACATCCCGACGGACACGTGTTCCGAATCAGCAAGAGTTTGGAAGAGAACTGATGGCGCGCCCGCCCGCCTCCCGCCAGTGCCCGGGGCCTCACTAGCGCTAACTCGAAACTCTGGTCCGACGCACTCGTACGCAGAGACTACGTCACCGATGCAGGATGGCAGGAGCCGTCGAAAGTGAGGCACGCTAAGGATGTTCGGACTTCCCATGGAAATTATCGCGCCGGTTATCGGTGTCGGGTCCATCATCCTGATTGGAGCGGTCGGAATAGTGATGGTGCGGGTGCTGACCTCGAAATTCGCGCACCCCCAGCTGAAGGGGGACCAGAGTGAACGAGACCACCTGCTGGAAGAGGTGCAGGTCCGTCTTGGCGAGCTCGATCAGTTGAAACAGCAGGTTAGTGAGCTGGAAGAGCGGGTCGACTTTGCTGAGCGACTCCTGGCCAGGCAGCGCGAGGGGCAGCGGCTGGGACCACCTCAGGACTAGGTCGGCGTGCCTGCGCGATCTGTTAGGCCGAGCAACCGGAGTAGGTGATGCCCGAAAGGGTTCCACCTCGATTCGATCCCGACATTCAGGCGTACTATGACCGAGCGCCCGAGGAATCCCGTCTAACGGTCGGCGCGTCGCGTCTCGAGGAGCTGCGAAGCCGCGAGCTGATCCTCCGGCATGCTCCGGCGCCGCCCGCGGTCGTGCTCGACATCGGCGGGGCTGCGGGCGCGTACGCGTTCTGGCTGGCCGAGCGGGGATACGAGGTCCGACTGGCCGACGCGGTCCCGCGCTTGATCGAGCTCGCGCGCGCCCGCAACGAGCAAGCGGTTCATCGGCTGACATCATGCACGGTGGCGGATGCGCGCGCCCTTCCTGAGGCGGACGATTCTGTGGACATGGTGCTGTTGCTTGGACCGCTGTACCACCTGGTCCAAGCAGGGGATCGGCACCAGGCGCTCGCCGAGGCAGCGCGCGTGTTGCGCGCTGGCGGCGTGTTGGTCGCCGCCGGCATCTCGCGCTGGGCCTCGGCGCTCGACGGGCTCAGCCGCGAGGTACTGCGCGACCACGACTTCGCTCGCATCGTTGAGCGTGATCTCCTCGATGGGCAGCATCAGAATCCGACCGACCGGCTCGATTATTTCACCACCGCGTATTTCCATCGACCGGAAGAATTGCGCAGGGAAGTGATGGCTTCCGGCTTGGATGTCGAGGGTCTGTACGGCGTCGAAGGACCGGGTTGGATTCTCGGTGATCTCGTCGATCGCTGGAACGACCCGGAACGACGCGACATCCTTGTCCGGGTTGCACGCGAGCTCGAATCGGAACCCAGCCTGCTCGGCAGTAGCGCGCATCTGATTGTCGTCGGGCGCAAACCGGGCACGGATCGCGCGCTCGCGGTCTGACGAACGGTAGGCCGCTCAGTCAATCGAGATATGGAGTAGGCAATGACTGCAGCCACGAGGAACGCGGACCTCACTGGAGCATCCCCGCTGGTTCACGCAAGGGTCGCTGGACTCGTCGGAGTCGTCATGCTTGCGAGCGGCTCGTTCGCGGGCTTCGTGGCATCAAAACTTCTGGTGCGTGACGATGTTGCGACAACGGCGAGCAACATGGTTGCGTCGGAATCACTGTTCCGCCTAGGGGTGGTCAGCAATCTGATCATGATGATCGCTTCCATCTTCTATGCGCTGCTGCTGTACAGACTGCTGAGACCTGTGAACAAGAGCCACGCGATGATCATGGTGGTACTCGCCCTGGCCGCGGTGCCGATCTACATGCTCAATCAAGTGCACCAGGTTGCTGCTCTGCTATTGGCGCGCGATGGGTTACAGGATCAGGTGAAGCTGTTTCTCGACTTGCACAGATTCGGCAACCTCATCGCTGGAATATTCTTCGGCCTCTGGCTCTTGCCGCTCGGGTTGTTGGTATTCCAGTCAGGCTACCTGCCCAGGTTGCTGGGCGTCCTGCTGATGGTCGGAAGTCCTGGGTATCTGGTGCTGTTCGTTCAGGCCTTCTTTTTCCCGGGATCCGAGCGCACACTGTGGTCGAACCCGTTTCTCGTGGTTACCCACCTGGCGGAATTGGCGTTGATGCTGTGGCTGCTCATTCTGGGCTTGAACGTCGACCAATGGAAAAAGCGAGAGACCCCCACGTGAACCCTTCGCAACGCCGGCGGGCCCTGGTCTTTGCGGGCCCGATGATCATCACGCTCGCGGCTGCCCCACGCATGGTAGGAAGCATCCGCACCGTCGATTTCCTCCTGGTGTTCGCTGCCGGGGCCGTATTCGGGCTCACGCTCTTGGGCTTCCTTCAGGCTCTCCGAGCGCGCGGAGGGCCTGCCGCGTAACATCCGTGCCGCCTGACATGCGCCTGTAGCTGACGGCACGCATATCCTCAGGAGCTTCGGCAGCCTGCCGTAGACGCCTGGAGCCCTGGGAATGCGAGGGCAGGGCGCACGTGCCCTCCCGCTGAAACCTGCCGCCGTTTGCCAACGTAGGCGTCCTATGGGAATCCCATAGGACGGACCATGGCGGACAAATTGGATGTGAAGCAGGGCACGCTCGCCCTGATGATTCTCAAGACCCTCGAGGTCCTGGGACCGCTGCACGGCTACGGCGTCGCTCGCCGTATCGAAGAGACGAGCAAAGACCGCCTCAAACTCAACTATGGCACGCTGTACCCGGCGCTCCTCAAGCTCGAGCAAGAGGGGTTCGTCACCGCCGAGTGGCGCCAATCCGAGAACAATCGGCGCGCGAAGTTCTATGCGCTCAGTGCCGCGGGACGTAAGCAGCTGGCGCGCGAAACCCGTGACTGGCGTCGGACTGCCGAGCTGATCGCCACCTTCCTCGCGCCGCGACGGGAGGCCCCATGAGACTCATTCGCGCCGCGCTCGCGCGCATCGCGGGCGTCTTCGCCCCACGCCGCGCGGACGACGACCTTCGCGACGAGCTGCAATCCCACGTCGAGATGGAAACCGCCGAGAACGTCCGGCGCGGCATGACACCGGAGGAAGCGCACCGGCAGGCCTTGCTGGCGTCCGGTGGCCTCACCCAGGCCGCGGAAGCGGTCCGCTATCAGCGTGGCCTGCCAGGGGTCGAAAGTGTGGCGGCCGACCTCCGGTACGCCCTGCGCTCGCTGCGACGCAGCCCCGCGTTCACCACGGTGGTGGTGCTGACCCTGGCGCTCGGCATCGGCGCCAATACCGCGATCTTCAGCGTTGTCCGCGGCGTGCTGCTCAAACCGTTGCCCCATCGCGATGGCGGACGGCTGGTCTACCTGCGCCACTCGATGGACGGACCTGGGGGCGCGAGCATCGCGTTCTCCGTTCCCGAGGTCCGCGATTTCCGCGAGGGCGCCAGATCGCTGGGCGCCATCTCGGAATTCTCATCCTGGACGTCGACGCTTCAAGGTGCCGATGACGCCGTGCGCATCCCGGTGGGACTCGTCACCGGCAATTACTTCGAGGTCATGGGGCTCTCCGCGGTGCTTGGCAGGCTCACGGGGTCGGGCGACGACGGGCTGGGAGTTCCGCCCGTGATGGTCCTCACCCACGAGTACTGGATGAAGCGCTTTGGCGGCGACTCGAGCATCGTCGGCCGGCAGGTGCGCCTGGACGGCAATTCGGTCACCGTGATCGGGGTCGTCCAGCCCGCGCCGTTCTTTCCCGGCCGAGTGGATGCACTGCTCAACATGGTGAATAGCGATCACCACATGAGTGCGTTCATGGTGGAGGGCCGCACCCATCGCATGACGGAGATGGTCGCCCGGTTGGCGCCCGGCGCCAGCCTTGAGCAGGCACGCAGCGAGGTCGCCACAGTCAGCAACCGGATCCAGCGGGAATTCGCGGATGCCTACGACCCGGGGTCCCATCATCGGATCGCGGTCATCCCGTTTCACGAAGTGCTCGGCGAGCGGGCGCGGCTGACACTGTGGCTGCTCATGGGCGTCGCCACGTTCGTGCTGATCATTTCCGCCGCCAACGTCGCCAACCTGACGCTGATGCGCGGCGTACGGCGGGAGCACGAGCTCGTGGTGCGCGCGGCGCTCGGTGCCGGCGTGGCTCGGCTGCGGCGGCTCCTGCTGGTCGAGAATCTGCTGCTCGCCCTCACGGGCGCCCTGCTCGGGGTCCTCCTGGCTGTCGGCGGCGTGAAGTTGCTGACGACGCTCGCCGAGCGGTACTCGCCGCGCGCGAACGAGATCCGGCTCGATGCCGTGGCCCTCGGCTTCACCCTCGCGCTGGCGGCCACGGTCGCGCTGTTGCTCTCGTTTCTGGCCGCCTTGCCCAAGGAAGGCCATTTCGCGTCCTGGATCTCCGCTGGTGCCCGGCGGATCAGCGGCAGTCTCCGAAAGCAACATCTGCAGCGCGGACTCGTCGTCGTGCAGGTCGCCGTCTCGGTGGTGCTGCTCGCGGGCGCGGGGTTGCTCACACGCACGATGCTCCAGCTCGCCGACGTGAGCACCGGGCTCAGGACGGAAGAAGTGCTCACCATGCAGGTTAACCTGCTCACACCCGCGGAGCTCCTGTACAACCCCGCAGCGGACGCCGGGGCCAAGGTGCGCTACGATCGCATGCGCGATGAAATCGCAGGGCTCCCCGGGGTCGTGGACGTCGGGATCGGCTCACCGATGCCGCTGCGGAGCTCGAGTGTCCAGCTCGAGGTCAAGGCCGAGGGGAGAGCGCTCGCGGCCGGCGAAGCGATGCCGCGCGCCGAGTTGCGTACCGCCAACCCCGATTTCTTCCGCGCCGGAGGGATTCCGATTCTGCAGGGGCGTGCGTTCGCCACGACCGATCAGCGCGGCTCCGCCCGGGTCGTGATCATCAATCGGACGCTCGCCGACAGGCTGTTCCCTGGGCAGGACCCACTTGGGAAACGGGTCGCGTGGACGGGGGACGTGCTGCGGTTCACCCCGATCAGCGGCGACTGGCGCACCATCGTCGGTATCGCGGGCAACACCCAGGATGGCGGGCTCGATGCGCAACCCCGCGCGGTGATGTTCCTGCCCTTCGCGCAAGAGCTGGCGCTCGGCGGCGGACTGGTCATCCGGGCCGACAGCAATGTTGCGGCGC
Source organism: Gemmatimonadales bacterium (assembly GCA_050733375.1). GTDB lineage: Bacteria > Gemmatimonadota > Gemmatimonadetes > Gemmatimonadales > GWC2-71-9 > DASTHG01. The sequence continues at coordinate 17,878 of JBOHST010000350.1, read as the reverse complement.
TCGCGGCTGGCGCGACGCGTATCGTGCAAGGGATTGCGCCGACGACTCCCATCGAGAACGTGATGACCGTGGCGCAGATCAAGGATCAGAGCGTCTCGCCCCGGCGCTTGAATGCTGCGCTCGTGTCGTCGTTCGGCATCCTGGCGGTGCTCATCGCGGCGGTCGGGATCGCCGGTGTGCTGGCGTTTTCGGTGAGCGCGCGCACCAACGAAATCGGCATCCGCATGAGCCTCGGGGCCGACAGCGGCCTGGTGCAACGGATGATCCTCCGGGAAGGGGGCGTGTTGCTGGTGATGGGCCTCGGGTTGGGCGTGACGGGGACCTTCTTCGCCGCGCGCCTGATTCAGGGGCTGCTCTTCGGCGTCGCCCCGCACGACCCGATCACGCTGATCGGTGTGGCGGGGTTGATGGGGGCGATCGGCCTCGTCGCGTGCTGGATTCCGGCGCTGCGTGCGGCGCGCATCGACCCGGCGATTACCATGCGATCGATATAGAGGGATTGTCCGTGCGAACGACGTACGTGGTACACATCGTCGCGGGTAGCCTGGCCGTCGGCTTGACCAGTTCCTCGTTCGCCTTCGAGGCGTTCGCCAATGGCGGCACGAGGAACGGGCTGCCGGCGGTTCCGTTTGTCATGTTCGGCGTCGCCGCACTGGTGGCGACCGCAGGCGATCTCCGGGTGCTCCGGTCCGGGGCCCTGCAAGGCGCGGCTCGGCTTGCCAGGCACCTGTGGCGCATGTGCTTCGCGCTGTTCATCGCGGCGATCTCGTTCTTCATCGGCCAGGCGCAGGTGATTCCCAAGCCATTCCGCATTCTTCCTCTCCTGGCGCTTCCAGTCGTGGCGGTGCTCGCGACGATGTTCTACTGGCTGTGGCGGGTCCGCAGGTGGAGTGTGCGGGATCTCGTCATCAGCGCACCCGAGGCAATACACGCATGACGCGCATGACGAACGCACGCATCGCCGGCTTCACGTTCCTCTTCTACATCGTGGTCGGCATCTCCAGCCTGCTTGTGTTCGGCAACGCGGTCAGCGGCGAGGGGGTCGCCGCGAAGCTCGCGAGCATCTCTCAGCACGCGACAGCAGTGCGGGTCACCGTCTTGCTCAACCTGCTCGCCGCCTGCTCGGCCGTGGTGCTGGCCGTGGCGCTGTACGGGATCACGCGCGACGAGGACCACGAGCTCGCGATGCTGGCTCTGGCCCGTCGCGTCTGCGAGGGTGTGCTCGTTGCGATCAGCCTCGAGACGACGGTAGGGCTCCTGTGGCTCGCGACGGCGGCGGCCGGAGCGGGCGCCCCGGACCAGGCGACAGCGAACGCGATCGGCGCGTTTCTGCTGATGCCAGGCGCGCCACTCGCTGCGATCTTTTTCGCCGTGGGCAGCACAATCTTCTCCTATCTTCTTTTGCGCGGCCGAATGGTTCCCATCCCACTCGCGTGGCTCGGCGTCCTGGCATCGGCGCTGCTCGTGGTGGCCCTGCCGCTGCAGCTCGCGGGCATGCTCACCGGAGCGGTGACCTCGTACATGGTCATGTGGATGCCGATGCTCCTGTTCGAAGTGGCGCTCGCGCTGTGGCTGCTCTTCAAAGGGGTCGCCACGCCGACGACGCGATGAGCGTCCTGGGCCGCCGGCCTTGCGGCTCGTCGCTGGTCGGGCGAGGCACGGCGGCTCAGGTCCCGTGAGTCGCCGCACCACGGTCGTTGCGTCGAGTGTCGCTGCGCTCGTGCTCATGGGCACCGTCGCCTACCTCGCTCGCAACCTGGAGCGGAAGACGCTCGATGCGGCCGCGCGCGCGCGGGCCCCCGGGATGTTCGTGCGGCTGCAGGACGGCATGACGCACTACGATCTCGCCGGCCCTGACGCGGGACGCACCATCGTCCTCCTCTCCGGCGCGACAGTGCCATTCTATTTGTGGGAACCGACGCGCAACACCCTGGCCGCGAATGGTTTCCGCGTGCTGCGCTACGACTATTTCGGGCGCAGCTTCTCCGATCGTCCCAACCTGCGCTATGATCTGGCAAGCTACGAGCGTCAGCTGACCGAGCTGCTCGATACACTCGGCTTCCGAGGACGGGTGGACGTCGCCGGTGTCTCGATGGGCGGCGTCATCGCGGCGCATTTTGCCGATCGTCACACGGACCGTGTTCGCACGGTCACACTGGTGGGTCCTGGCTTCAGCGCGTTCCCGGAGACGCCCTTCCTTTTCCGCCTGCCGGGTGTCGCCGAGTTTCTGATGACCGTCGCCGCTGCGGATTTGGCAAAGGGCCAGCTGGATGATTTCCTCCACCCGGAGCGCTACCCCGACTGGGTAGAACGGTACGAAGCGCAAATGCAGTACAAGGGGTTTCGGCGCGGCATTCTCGAGACGGTCCGCGGAGACGTGTTCAAGCGTCCGCCGCACAGCTTCACCACGCTGGCGCACAACCGGATACCAATGTTGCTGCTCTGGGGGAAGGCGGATCGCACCGTGCCGTTCTCCCGCAGCGACACAGTGCGCGCGGCCTTTCCGCGTGCCGAGTTCCATGCGATCGACGACGCGGCCCATCTGCCGCACATCGAGCAAGCGGCGCTCGTCGACTCAGTCCTCTTGCGTTTCCTGCGCGAGCACTGAGCGCACGTTCGCGGAATCACCGTCCGGACGATGGGCCGTTTCTGCTGCGACTGCGTTCTCCTCATTGATTGCGGCGCCCGGAGGTCGCAGCTTAGGTAGTCGCGGCTCCGTCGTCCAACTCGCACTGGAGAGGATATGCGGCGAACGATGCTATCAACCGCGGCAGGGCTCGCCTTCACCGTGTGCTCCGTTCACGCGCAGGTCGTGAACGTGTGGCCCGGCGTTGCTCCGGGGTCAGAGACGTGGATTCAGGAGGAACGGGCCGTCGAGAACACTCCTCTCGGCACCGTGGTGTTCAATGTCGTAACGCCGACGTTGACAGCGTTCCTCCCGGAGCGAGCGGTGGCCACGGGAACTGGCATTATCGTCGCGCCGGGCGGTGCGTTCGTCGCGCTGGCCATGGACCTGGAAGGCTACAATGTCGCGCGCTGGCTTCAGGCGCGAGGCATTGCCGCCTTCGTGCTCAAATATCGGCTCGTCGAAAAGCGTCAGGACGGCATCCCGGCAATGGACATGGACACGGCTGGTCGGTATGGGATCGCCGACGGAATGCAGGCCATCAAAGTCGTGCGACAGCATGCAGCGGAGTGGGGCCTCGCGTCGGACCGGATTGGATTCCTGGGCTTCTCGGCGGGAGCCATGGTCACCAGCGGAACTGTGCTCCAGGAGGACGTCGCAGCGCGTCCGAACTTCGCTGGCCTGATTTATGGTGGTCCGTTCGGCGTGATGCCGACCATCCCGGCGAACCTTCCGCCCATGTTTCTCGCGTGGGCGCAGGACGACGCCGTGGCGCTCGACCGTGTGGTCACGTTTCACAAGGCGCTCATCGCCGCGGGCAACAAGCCCGAGGGCCATATTTTCAGCGCAGGCGGGCATGGCTTCGGCATGCGGAAGCAGGGGACGAGCAGCGACCACTGGATCGATGCATTCTATTACTGGTTGGAAGCGCAGGGATTGACGAGGCCGGTACGAAGACCCGATTCCTGATGGACTCGCGATGACCTTCAAGCCATCGACCTGGCTCCCGATCGCCGTGGTGGTGACCGTCATCAACGTGCTCGGAGCCGGCTACGCGGTGGGGACAGCCGAGCCGGCGCATGCCGCGGCCCATGTGGTGCTCGGGCTGGTGTTCGGGTTGTGGGCCTACCGCCTGCGGCAGGGCACGAGCGAAAGCGCCGCGAGTGCCGGGGGAGAGCTCGAGGCTGGGATCGAAGCGCTCGAATTCGAGGTGAGCGACCTGCGGCGGGAGCTCAGCGAGATGCAGGAGCGCCTGGACTTCGCCGAACGGGTGCTGGCGCAGAAACCGGAATCGCGCCGAGTGGACCCGAAGCGCTAAGGGCCGAAGCGCCAACGAGAGGTGGCAGGTCATGTTAGGGGACGGTTGTGACAATGCTACAGTTCGCGATAAGGTATGCCAGACGGCCACCTGGGATTCGAGTCTCGCACGATCACACTTTGCCTGGGATCGGGAGGGGTGTGTACTTGTTGAGCACTTCGAGGGTCTCCGGTTTGGCCAGGCCTATCGCTACCTCAGCATCTGGGGCGCCGCTGGCGACACGGTTCGTCCGATTCAGCAATTGTTCGTACATTCTCAACATGGCCTGCTAGGCTTGAGCCAAGGCGGCTGGAAACCGGCCGGTGACACGTTGATCGCTGGGGATTCGGCGTTTGTGAGAGAAAGGTGGATTTACGAACGCGATGGTGGCAGGACCTGGTTTCCCACGAGTCACTCGCGCTATCTCCGTCTCGGCTCCAACTGAGCCCTACGCTCGTGACGTCCCTCGCGCCCGTGTGGGTCCAGGTGGTGATGGCAGGGTGTTTGGTGGTTGGCGTCGCCCTCGTACTAGATCCTCCGCTACGCCAATGGCTCGATCGCTTCCGAGGCACCCCCCCGGGCCTAGCGCTGGACGGCGAGCCACTTTCTGTGCAGCCTAAAGTGCCTATGAAGGTGTTGGCCTGCGGCGGCCTGCTAGCAGCGCTCTGAAGAGGAACCATGTTACAAGACGCCCCAATGCACGCGTACATACCGGCGAAGGACGTGGCCCGCGCGCGTCGATTCTACGAAGAGCGGCTGGGCTTCAAGCCCAAACACGAGACGGCGGGCGGCATAGTCTACGAGTTCGGCAAGGGTACGACGTGCTTCCTGTATCCGACGCCGAATGCCGGCACCTCCCAGGCGAGCCAGGCATTCTGGCAGGTCGAGGACATCGAACGCGAGGTCGCGGAGCTGAGGGCGCGCGGTGTGACATTCGAGCAATACGACATGCCGGGGATGGACAAGAACGGCATCGCGACCGCCGGCGGCGCCAAGGCTGCATGGTTTCGGGACACCGAAGGGAACATCATGGCACTGGTTCAAAGCGTCTGAGCTCTCCTATTCCATAGGAGGTACGCGTGATCGACGTCACCGTTCGCCTACCCTTTACCATCCTGCACCTCGCCCTCGGACTGATCCTGGCCGTGGAAGGCGTGCTCACGCTGATCCACGGGCTGTCTGTACATAATGCCCCGCATCTGATCGCGTTCGGAGCGGTCGAAGCGATCGGAGCGCTCCTCTTCATCTGGCCTCGAACGCTGCTCGTCGGCGGATGCTTTCTGCTGTGCGCATTCCTGATCGCGGCAGCTGTGCACCTGCTCCGCGGCGAGTTTCCATCGGAACATCTTGTGTACGCGGTTGCCGTCCTTTTCAGCATGGTTCATGTCCGCGTATGGAGTCGTCCGCATGAGCAGACGGCGGCCTTGTCAGCGCGACTATGAGGCCGGGCCGGGACGATATTCGCTCCACCTGCGGCCGCAGCCTCAACACAATCCGTCGGACAGCACCCAGGGAGGGCGACCATGTCTCAATCCGAGTCTCCGCTCAACCGCTCGATCGGCCTGACCGGGGTCATCCGCTGGCTGATAGCGGCCTTCGCCGTCTTCGCCGTCGGCGCGGCGTTCGCCGAGGGCTACCATGCACTGGCCATCGCCCGCACCGTGTTTCCTCGTCGTCGCGGTGATGCTCAGCTATCGGGCCTGGCGAGCGCGTCACGCAGCCGGTGCCGCTCAGGCCCCGCAGCGGCCTTACTCAAGTAGTGCGATTCGAAGCCAAAGCGGCACTCGCCCTTGGGATCCTCCTCCCAACACTCGAAACGTACCGTCGGGGCATCGGGGAGTGGGGAGTCGATTTCACCACCATGTTCACTGACAACCTTGCCGGGGCGTTGCTCCTCATCGGCGCGTGGGCGTCCTACAAGAGCCGCTCGTGGGCGAATGCGTGGCTCCTTGTTGCCTGGGGCTGGGTCGCCGGCATGATGGTCATGAGTTTTGCCGATCAACTGGAGGGCACGATCAGAGACACCAGCACGGAGCCCTTCAATGCGGTGGTGCTTATCGTCAAACTCATTCTGCTCGGCATCAGCGTGCTCGGCTTGATCGCTTCGTTCAAACGACGCCTGACCAGCGCGTGAAGCTGCTCGCGATCCCCGAGGCTGAGCGCACACACTCCGGAGCGTGGTGGCATGTATTGGCGTGTTGCTCTGGCTGGGGATCACGCTCGCCATGGCCGCCGTGGCCACCGTGTTCGCGGACGCGGTCGCCGCCTTGGTCCCAAGCCTCGCGGGGAGGCTGCCACGGGCGGCTCTCCTGGTCGCCATGTTCGTGGCGCTCACCATCGTCAACGTGCGCGGAGCCACCTGGGGTTCGCGCCTCAGCGGGATCTCGACCCTTGCCAAGCTCGTACCGCTTCTCGCGTTCGTGGCGCTGGGCTTGCCTCACGTCCGTGCCGCGAACATCACGTTCTCGGCGCTGCCGCCGCTCGAGACCTTGGGCGGCGCCGGGCTGTTGCTGATGTTCGCGTTTTTCGGAATGGAGTCGGCGCTCCAGGTGAGCGGTGAGGTCGTCGACGCGTCGCGCACGGTCCCGCGCGCGATCGCCCTAGCGCTCCTGGGCGTGGCACTGCTCTACGTCTCGGTGCAACTGGTCGCCCAGGGCGTCCTCGGGAGCGCCCTCGGCGCACCCGAAGCGGCGAAGGCGCCGCTCGCCGCCGCCGCGGAGCGCTTCGCCGGGCCCGCCGGCGCCCGGCTCATCCTGATTGGGATGATTGTTTCTACGTTCGGATTCATGACCGCGATGATGCTGTCGACGCCGCGGACGTTATTCGCGCTGGCCGCTGACGGTTTCCTGCCGCAGTTCCTGGCCGCCGTGCATTCCGAGCACCGGACGCCGCACGTCGCGATCGCCGCCCAGGCCATCATCGTTGTCGTCATCGCCCTTTCGGGCACGTATGTGAAGCTGGCGCTACTTGCGGATGTAGCCATCCTCATCGTGTACCTGGCTTGCTGCGTGGGCGCGGGCCGGTTGCGGCGCCTTAACGCCAGTTTCGGAGGCAAACCGTTCCTGATGCCCGCCGGTAGCGTCGTGCCGTGGCTGGCGGCGGTCTTGATCGTGGGGCTGCTCGCGCGCGCGACCGCGATGGCCTGGCTGCTCACCGGTGCGGTCGTCGTGGTGGCTTCGATAGCCTTCTTGGCGCGCCGTCGTTGGGGACGCCGCTGATGAAGCAATACTCCGCTCGTGAACGCTTCGCCTGCGGATTCCTCGCCGTCGTCTGTTTATTGGCAGGGGTCTTCTGGACATTCTTTCTCCTGACCGATTCGGCAACGCGCGGCTCTGTTTCGGCGTGGGCGGCAGGGCTGGGTTTCTGGGGGGCTTCGCAATCTGTCTCAAGATCGCCATCACCGGGCGCTCCACTGCACGGCTCGAGCAGAACGCCGCGGACGCGCTCGCCGGGCGGCGAGTCACAGGGAATCGAAACGTCCAGAGTGAGATGACCGCTATCGCGAGCCGGGGAGGTCTCACGTTGAGACGCTCGATGCGATCGTTAACGCACCTTGCCGCCGCCGGGGCGATCAGCCTGTGGCCCACCACCCTCCTCTCGCAGAGCCAGGCTTCCGATTCTGCCGCTGCCATAGCCGTGGTGCGCCAATTTCACGAGGCCCTCGCACGGGGCGATTCCGCGGCGGCATTGGCGCTCTTGGCTGACGATGCGATCGTGCTCGAAGCCGGTTCCATCGAAACCCGTGCGGAGTACCAGACGCATCATCTACCCGCTGACATCCGCTTCGCACAGACAATCCCCAGTACTCGAGCGTTCATCCGCGTCGTCGTTGCGGGCGAGGCTGCCTGGATCACTGCCAGCTCCGAGTCCGTCGGGACGTTCGATGGGCGACCAATCAACAGCGTTGGTGCTGAGCTTATGGTGCTCAGTCGCACCACTGCCGGGTGGCGGATCCGGGCGATTCACTGGTCGTCGGGCCGTCGCGCCGGTCCATAGTCGACTCGCGAATTCCGCCGCAGAACGGGAGATCAAGGCGTGACCGTGCTCGACTTCATCGGCCGAACGAGGCTCATTTCCCTCCAGCACATTGTCCCGGCGCAGAGCGCCAGGGTCCTCCTCAAGCTGGAATACGAAAACCCGACGGGGAGCATGAAGGACCGTATGGCGCTCGCCATGATTGAGGCGGCCGAGGAGGATGGACGGCTGAAGCCTGGTGACGGGGTGGTGGAGTACACGGGTGGCAGCACGGGGGTGTCACTCGCCTTCGTGTGCGCCGCGAAACGCATCCCCCTGCAGATCGTGACTTCCGACGCATTCAGCAAAGAAAAGCGGGACCATATGGCGGCGCTGGGTGCTCGCCTCACCCTGGTCGCCAGTCCAACCGGCGGGACCACCAGGGCGCTCACGCTCGAGATGATCGAGAAAGCACGTGCGCATTCAGACCAAACGCATATACGATCCCCCCGCTCGATCGGATGGCCGCCGCATCTTGATCGATCGCCTCTGGCCGCGTGGGCTCTCCAAGGCTGCCGCAAGAATCGATTACTGGGCCAAGAGTGTGGCCGCCTCAACCACGCTGCGACGCTGGTATGGCCACGAGCCCGGGAAGTGGCGAGAGTTCCGGCGTCGTTATTTTGCCGAGTTGGACGGCAACCCTGCGGGTCTTGCTGAATTGCGCGCGCAGCTGGGCACCGGTCCGGTTACCCTTCTGTACGGTTCAACGGAGACGCGTCTCAACAATGCGTCGGCCCTTTCCGAGTATCTGACAAAGCGTTCGAGGAGCCGTCCATGATCAATCAGTTTGTCACGCTCATCGTGGACGAAAGCAAATGGTTCACGGCGTCGATGAGTGTCGCCTTTCTGGCGGTCGCCGTCCTGCTCTATCGATACCGACACTCGAGCCTCCCCGGCCGACGCCGCATTCTGGCCGCGATGAATCTGTTTTGTGGGGTCACGATCGGGACCATGGCGTTTGGCCACATCCTAGCCGTCACCACCAAACTCGCGGTCGGGTCGCTCGAAGGCCCTGTCCCGATGTTCTACGCGATTGGTATCGCCCTGGCCGCACCCTCGTGGTGGCTCATCTATCACACGCGGCGGGTGCTCGCCGCCGACGCGGATCACGGGCGAAGGACGCTGGTGCTCAACACCTGGTTGGCGATCACGCTGCTGGTGCTCGGGATTCAGAACCTGCTCCTGGCCGCGCCGGCCCTTCTCAACATCGGGTACCACCTGCATGCCGGCAGGGTGATGGGTTGGGTGATTGTCAGTATGGCAATCGTCGTCAATGTGAGCCTCTTCATTGGGTCGGTAATCTTCCTGGCGAGTGGCCAGAGTTTCGAGCAATTCAGGGGGATGCAGTAGATCATGCCATGTGGAGCGACCTGTGACATCCTCATCGTCGTCACGAAACAAGGCGAAGCGGGCGGGCGTGCAGGTGCGAAACTACCTGGCGTCGTTGCCGCCCGATGCGCGACGCGCCGTCCGGAACCTGCGCAAGACTATTCGCGCGGCGGCCCCGGGCGCCACTGAGGCCTTTGGCTACGGAATTCCGGCCATCAGTCTCGATGGCAAACCGTTCGTTTGGTACGCCGGCTGGAAACACCACTGCAGCTTGTATCCGATGACTGCGGCCATCAAGCGCGCTCATGCGGCCGAGCTCAAGGGATACGAAATCTCGAAGGGGACAATTCGGTTTCCGCTCACCAAAGCGCCCCCCTTGGCTCTCGTGAGGCGACTCGTGAAGGCGCGTATCACTGAGGTACGAAGGAAGAGCAAGGCGTGAGGCTCCTCGGCATCCTGGCCGTCGTCGCCTGCGTCGGTGGCAGCTCAACCGACCGGCCAACGGCCGAAGCGCCGTGCACTCTGCGCATCGTCGTCACCGTGGATGCGAAACTGTACGCGGACGGCCGTGCCGTCACGCTCACCGGTCTCGATTCGCTGCTCACCGCGCTCAAGGTGGCCAACGGAGAGGTGTGGTATTACCGCGAGGCGCGCATTGCTGATCTGACTGGCCAACAGGATTCCCTCGTCAATTCGATCTTGACGGCCATCACGCGCCATGAACTGTCAGTCCGGCTGTCGCGCAGACCCGATTTCTCTGACCAAAGTGGCAAGCGCCGCCGTCCCGGGCCCGACGGCCCCTGAATCTCGCCCCGACGGAGGCGGGCGGCCCGAACAAGGGCAGAAAGTCGTGTCAGCGGCGCCTCCGCGCCCCAGCTTATGCGCAATTCGCATCGTGGTTGCTCTACCACTGCTCACGATCACTGCGGCGTGTGCGCCTGTACGCCAGCCCGGAGCCCCGGAACCGGTTGTGGTCGAGCGCCTCTATTTCGGTCGGACTCTCGCGGACACGGTGATCGTCACGGACTCGGCCTGGACCGCCTTCGTCACGGAGGTCGTGACTCCGCGCTTTCCTGCCGGGCTGACCGTGTACGCCGCTGCCGGGCAGTGGCGCGCGCCCGACGGCCGGGTACAACGCGAGCCGAGCTTCGTGCTCGAGCTCGTCTTACCAGCACGAACCCGTGACACCGACGCGGCTATCGCCGCGATTGTCGCCGAGTACAAGCGCCGGTTTCGGCAGGAATCCGTGCTTCGGGTGGTGATGCCTGCCCACGCGGGCCACGACTAGACGGCCCCGCTCCCAATGGTCCAATCTCCTGGAGGCGTTCCCGTAAAGGCCTATGTCACCCACCGGCGTGGTTTTGTCCTGCTTGACTGGTTGGGGAAGGACCGGTGTGTTGTGGGGTTCTATGGCCTGAAATCGGTCAAGGCGAGCAAGGTTCCATTGCAAGGCATTGTGCGACAATGGATCGCCGACATGTGACTCGTCACCCCCACGACCGCTACGGTTCCTCGCCCGCCACGTCGGGCAAGAGTGCAATCTCGATGCGACGGTTCTGGCTTCGGCCCTGGACGGTGGCATTGGTCGCGATCGGGTGGTATTCGGAGAGCCCCACCGCTTGAAGCCGCGCCGGGTCGATGCCGACCGTGTCCTGGAGGAACCGCACGACGTTAGACGCCCGGGTGGTGGAGAGCTCCCAGTTGGTGGGAAACGTACTCTGCAGGCGCTCGCTGATCGCCACATTGTCGGTGTGTCCCTCGACCCGGATGGTTTTACCCTCCGTCGTTTTCAAGACGTTGCCGACGCGCTGGAGGATCCGGATGCCGGTGGGCGTGATGTCCGCCTCGCCGGAGGGGAAGAGGATCCGGTCCACCAGGCTCACGCTGAGGCGATCCGCCAGCCGGGTGATCTGAATTTGACCCTGGGCAATCTCCGATTGCATGTCGCGCACCAGCTGGTCGTAGGTGTCCCGGAGCCGACTGATCTCCGCTTCCTTTTGGCGGGAGGCCGCGGTCATCTGCGTGTCGAGCGCGGCAGCGAGCGCGCTGTTGCGCGCCCGCAGGGCGCCGGACTCGAACGAGACGGAGTCCGAGACTCCCGCCAGCGAATCGGCGCGAACCTGAGCGGTCATGCTACGCTGACGGAAGTACCAGGTGGACCCGGCCAACGCCGCGGCTATGAGGACGGTCACAATCAGGGCGCCCTTCATGCGTACTCCTCCAATCATTCGGACGACGGCCGGCCCGCCCGACCGCTGGTGCTAGGATCTAGTAGCGCCTGGCGGCCCGGTCGTCAAACCGTTAGGACTGAGCCTTCGCACGGGAGCCACCCCCGATGACCGCCCAAGAGTTTCGAGCCATGGCTCTCAGTTTGCCTGAAGTGTCCGAGGCTTCTCACATGGGCCACCCCGACTTTCGCGTCGGGGGCCGGATCTTTGCCACGCTGGGGCATCCCCGCAGCGGCTGGGGCATGGTTTCACTCACCCCGGACCAACAGGAGCTGTTGGTCCGAGCGCAACCGGCGGCGTTCGCGCCGGTCAAGGGTGGGTGGGGCCGTGCAGGGGCCACGAACGTGCGGTTGCGCACCGCAAAAAAGGCGGCCGTGCGCGAGGCGCTGACGATCGCATGGAGGAACCGGGCCCCGAAGCGACTCGGAGCGACCTCGTGACCCCATGTTGGCTGGTGGAAGGAGGGCGTCGATGTCAGAACCCTGGTTCGCCGCGTGCCGAGCGGGAGATGTTGAGACGTTACGCGTTCTGCTCGAGCAGGAACCGACGCTCGTTCACGAGCGCGACGCCCTTGGCAGCACCGGACTCCATGCGGCGGTCGCCCACGTGGATGCCGTGCGCGTGCTGCTCGAGCACGGCGCCGACCCCAATGCGCGGGACCGGGGCGACAATGCCTACCCGCTGCATTTCGCCGCCGCGCAGGGACACCTCGAGACCGTGCGAGCCCTGCTCGATGCCGGTGGCGATGTGCACGGGTTCGGCGACGCGCATAACGGCGATGTCATCGGGTGGGCCGTGGGCAGTGGGTCGAACGTCCCCCGCGACATGCTGGCGCTGCTGATCGAGCGGGGCGCGCACCATCACATCTTTTCCGCGATCGCTCTTGGCGACATGGATCTGGTCCGGGCGCTCGTGAAACAAAGCCCCGACGCGCTGTCTCGCCGCAGGTCGCGCTACGAACAGGGGCAAACCGCGCTGCATTTCGCCCTGGCAGCGCCCGAAGGGTTGGCACGCAAGCCTCCGCAGTACGACATGGCGGACCTCCTGATCGAGCTCGGCGCCGACGTCGAGGCCACAGATGACCATGGGCGCACGCCACTGGAGATTGCCATGCTCCACGGTGATCTGGAGGCGATGCGCCGCTTGAAGGCCACGGGAGCGAAGGAGCCGCAGGACGTCGACCGGTCGACCATCGGCGGGAGCATGGCCGCTCTGGGTGATTCGATCCGGAAACACATACCGATGTTCGCCGTGCCGGACATGGCCGCCACCATCGCCTGGTACACGTCGATGGGCTTCACACTGCAGGGACGTCATCCAGAGCAGGGCGAGATGGACTGGGCCTGCCTGTCATACGGCGGCAGTGAGATCATGCTCGTCCCAGGTCGTGGGCGGACCAGCCTGTGGTTCTACACGGATCGAATTGATGCCCTGTACGAGTTCGTCAGGGCCAGACAACTCGAGGCCGCCCGCGCCGCGCTGGCCGGTGAGGTCGAGCCAGGGGTCCGGTTTGATGAAGCCCTGTACGAGCCGTTCTACGGAGGCCGGCAGTTCAGTGTGCGTGACTTGAACGGACTGGAGCTGATATTCACATCCGGCTAGGCGCAGGAACCCATCGCATGTGGAGGGAGTTGTGACCGAGACGGTTCACCTGCGAGCGGTGAGGTGGTCGACCCTGAAGACGGACCGGTATGGCGGTGGGAGCGCTCCTTGATTGCGACCGCCGCACGTCGCAGCTTAGGCATTCCCTGAGAGCGATGTGGCGGACCGCCTGGCGGGAATTGAATCAAGAATGAGCGAGATCGAGGAACGGTTGGACGAGGGCCAAGGGTCCGGGATGTCGCACGCGCTCGTGATCCTGCGGAGTTGACCCTACTCGTATCACTTCACGTGGACCTGGAGCGCCTGTGAATCGCGATGATCCGGGAGTTGACGCGCTTCGCCAGCAGGCGATTCTGGCCTCGCTGGCCGGATTTCCGTTTCTCCTCGTGTTTGCGACGGTGTGGATTGCAGCGGGCGTACTGAGCTACCTCGTCCCGCGCGAGATCGCGCCATGGATGTATGTGCTCCTCGGGATGCCGGCGACTCCTATCGCAATCGCCCTCGAGCGTCGGCTCGGCTACGTCCGCGTCACCGGGCCGGACCCTCTGCTCCCGCTCACGCTGCAAATTCTCTTCGTGCAGATCGTGGCGTTTCCCGCCATCCTGCTCGTGTGGAACCTGGCGCCGGCCTACGTGCCCGTCGCGTTTGCGGCCGTCGTGGGCGCCCATTTTCTCCCGTTCCAGTGGGTCTACCGCACGCGGCTGTACGGCATCCTCGGCATCGTGGTGTCCGTGGGGCCGTACATCCTGGTGGTGTTGTTCCGTGAAGACGCGATGCATTACACGGGGTTTCTCGTAGGCGGAACCCTGCTGGTCGGAGCAGTGATCGCGCGTGCCCACGCGAGTGCGACGTGGCGCGCATCGGGTCACCAGGACGCCAAGGCATCGGACGGGCATTGATCGCGGCTGCCGAATCATGGGCCGTGGGGATTCGCTGCTTTCGGAAGGCGCTCGAGTAGACTGGCTTCATCTCGAACTCGTCAACTCTCTGAGCGCGTCTTTCCCGACCCATCGGGGCGCGGCCTCCTCCGACCGCACCAGGCGTTTCGCCACTGCCACGGTCGCCGTGCGCAACAACCGATTCCTCCGGCCGATCCCGCGCAGGGCCCAGCTCACGCTCTTTTTCACGAAATTGCGCTCGTCCCGCGCGCCCTTCTCGAGCAGCGGCAGGAAGGCCAGAAAGCGCTTGTCGGGGGCGGCCTTGTTGTGCAGCGCCAGACACGCCATCAGGACAAAGCCGCCCCGCTTCACGAACTCCCGCGGTGACCTGGACCATTGGCGAGCCGCCGCCCATGCGAACGGCGTTCGGTCGAACAGGTTGAAACACACCGTGTCGCAGTCGGCCCAGTTCTCGAAGCCGGCGGCCCACGCATTCATCTGCCGGCGCGTCACCCGCGCCGGGTCGCCCACCAGCGCGGCCAGCAGCCGTGCCTCGTACCACCCGCTCGCCCACAACCCGACAGCCAGATCGTGGTCCTTCCCCAGCTTCTTCCTCAGGGACAGCAGCATTCCCATCGGCACACCGAACGCACGTTTGGCTACAATGCCGTAGCGGTCCATTCCGAGGACGGTGCGCCGAGTCCCCTTCTGCTTGAGCCACGCCAGCGCCTCGCGGGTGGTCATGCGGCGTCGTACGCCTGCTGCAACGCTGCGATGTCGATCTTCTTCATCTGGAGCATGGCCTGCATGACCCGGTTGGCTTTGACGCGATCCTTGTCGCTGAGGAGCCTGCCGAGCGCCGAAGGAATGATCTGCCACGAGAGGCCGAACTTATCCTTCAGCCAGCCGCACTGACTCTCGCCTCCCCCTGCGGTGAGCCTGTTCCAGAGCTCGTCCACTTCAGCCTGGGTCTCGCAATTCACGAAGAACGAAATCGCCTCCGTGAACTTGAAGTGCGGGCCGCCGTTCAACGCCATGAACTGCTGTCCCTCCAGCTGAAACGTCCCCGTCATGACCTTCCCATCCGGCCCGGCCATGGTGCCCATGATCTTCGAATTCTTGAATACAGAGACATAGAATTTCATCGCTTCTTCGGCGTTGCCGTCAAACCACAGGAACGGGGTGATCCTCTGCATGGCTCTCTCCTCGTAGCTGGTTAGAGTGACAATTTCAGCGAACCCACGTCAAGATTTCGTCGACGCCAGCAGCTCGGCCAGCTTGTCGTAGCCCGCGGCCATGCCCTCTTCCATGGGGGACTTGAGCACCGCATCGCGAGCCTCGCGCGACTCGTAGCGCACGTTGAGCGTGAGCGTGGTCCTGCCACCCTGCTCGACCAGGGTCAACGTGTCGACCGCCTCGCCGGGGTACCAGGACTGGTCGAACACCTCGGTGCTGACGAGGCGCTCGGGCGCCACGATCTCAAGAAAGACGCCGCGCATCCCCATGTCGGCGCCGTCCGGGCCGCGCCACACGTAGCGGTAGGCGCCGCCCACACGCAGATCGATCTCGCAGACCGCCAATGACCAGCCGCGGTGCACACCGAGCCACCGCTTGACGAGCTCGGGCTTGGTATGGGCGTCGAAGACCAGTTGGCGCGGCGCGTCGAACATGCGCGAGATCTCGATCTCCCGGTCGGTACGCGCGGTGATTCTCACTGTGCCGGTCTTCATCGGTGATCTCCTATCGGTCGGTGAGTCCACGTTTTTTCTGGCCCGTTTGCAGCTCATCGAGCAAGACATCGAGGCGCCGGTAGTTGCCCTCCCAGAACCGGCGGTAGCGCTCCAGCCATTTTGTGGCTGCCGCGAGCGGCTTGGCCTCGAGCCGGCGAGGGCGCCGCTGCGCATCGCGTCCGTGCGAAATCAGGCCGGCACGCTCCAGCACCTTGAGGTGCTTGGAGATCGCCGGCTGGCTCATCGCGAACGGCCGGGCGAGCTGCATCACCGACGCCTGGCCCGACGCGAGGCGAGCGAGGATGGCCCGGCGAGTGGGATCCGCCAGGGCCGCGAACGTGACGTCGAGCTGAGCTTGCATAACTGATCGGTTATATAAGAGATGCCGCGAAGGACGTCAAGCGCCTACGGTCAGCCCGCCCGGGAGCTACGGCCATCTCGGTGGCTACCCTCGCGAGATCGAGGTCGCGCGCGTCCTCGCGGTCCGCCTGCCGTCCCCTCGTGACTGCCTCTGACCGGACGTGGGTCCCGGGACGGGTTGCGTCCCGGTGGTCGTCCGCTCAGGGCTCCGGCTTCGGTTCCCGGTAAAAGATCTTGTTCACGATCTTCCACTCGCTGCCGATCTTGAGCAGCGACATGTAATCTACGATCCGGCCGCTGGGATAGTTCAGCTCGATCTTGCCGATCGCGGCGTTGCCAGCGCGCTCGATGCTCACGATCCGGCGGCTCCGTTGCGCCTCGTCGTCGGCCGGGCGACCGGTAAACCCGCCCGCATACGCCTCGCTGGTGCGGCGGGCCAGCGTATCGCCCGCAATCCAGTACAGCTCGGCTGCCGGGTGGAAGGCGATGCGCATGTGCGCGCCGTCTCCGGTGGCATGCCCCTGGAGGTAGTGCTCGAGCGCCGCGCGAATGCCGGCCTCCTCGGGATCCTGGATCGGAACCGGGCGGGGCACGGCAGCGACCGTGGCCAGGACACCGGTAAGGGCAAGGACCGTGATCGGACGCATTGGATGCCTCGGGTGAACGGGTTTCGCAACGTACCCCGTTGGAGAGCCTGAGTGCCGGGTATGTCCGCTTGTCTACAACGACTCCGGCCTGCAGCTTAACAGGGTGCTGAAAAACAAAAACGAGAACCGATGATGCGGTGGCCGAGTGGAGCAGGCTTAGGACGCGTTGGACGCGGGAGCGCTCGGGCGAGGACAATCCACTGAAACACGACCGGATCGGGACGCTATTGTCCCGCCGTGCGCCCCCGCGTCCCGCGTCCGACGCCTGCTCCACTCGGCCACCGCTACCGTCCCCCGCATTCGCGCCAAGGACTCGCAGTGAGGATAGCCCGGTGACCCTCGAACCACTCGCCGATGTCGCCATTGATGCGTTGTGCGGCAGCTCGGATCCGACAATCCTCGCCCTGGCCACCGAGGTACGGCGGTTGAGGAATGGCGTTCGCGAGCATCAACGGCAAACCGGTCACAGCCTGTGCTGGCTGAACGACCTCGATCTCTGGCGCTTGTTGGATCCGCAGGCCGACTACCCACACGCCACGCTCCCGATACAGGAGGAGTTTTTCGGCCAGTGCCGCCGGTACTACGAGTCACGGCTGACCGGCGTGGAGTACGAGGAGCCGCAGCCGAACCTCACCATTCGGGTCAAAGGCCAACCCCGGGGCTCAACCGACGATGTTGACGGGTTCCGGACGACGGGCTAGCGTTGGCGTGCGTGACAGGACGCACCCCGTCCGCGGGAAGGGCCGAGCCCACCTGAGCAGGTCAGCAGAGACTATCTCGATCTTCTTTCAACCCGTCGAGCGGACGCGGGTGACAATGAAAGGAGATCGTGTGTCCGACGCTCCCTCCCGTCTGCCCGCGCGCCCGTCGCTCGAGCAGCTCCGCAAGCAAGCCAAGGAACGCCTCAAGGCCATGCGCGCCGCGGGCTCCGGTGTCACGCTCGCCGACGCCCAGCTCGCTCTCGCGCGCGAGGTCGGCTTTGACAGCTGGCCCAAGCTGGTACACCACATCGAGTCGCTCCAATCCGCGGAGCGTTTCGAGCTGTTCGAGCGCCTGGCGAGCGACATGCTGGCCGGCTACTCGGCGGCACCACCCTATTACCGGGTCGACGCCGAGCACAACACCATCGAGCCACGTCCACCGCTTACCGAGCGCGATTGGGACGCG
>JBOHST010000349.1:0-7726 GCA_050733375.1 Gemmatimonadales bacterium | reverse complement strand
CGCGTCCATACGTGGCCGGGGTCATGCCGAGGGCCGTCGCGGCGCGCTCGTAGACGCGACTGGACGAGCTATACCCGGCGTCGTAGATGGCGGGACTCACGTGACGATGCTCCTTCAAGGATGATTTCAGCCGGCTGAGGCGCCGAGCGTCGCGGTACTCCCGCGGGCTCACGCCGAGCACCCGCCGGAAGGCGCGCAGCACTTGATGCGATGACAGTCCTGCGCGGCGGCCAAGGCTGGCGAGATCGGCCGGGCCATCCGACTGGGCATCGATGGCGCGGCACAGGTCCCGCACCACGGCCACGGCAGGATCGGGGGCGGGCGCCGTGCTGGGGCGACAGCGCCGGCAGGCGCGGAACCCGGCGGCTTCGGCCGCTTCCGGGATCGGGAAGAATTCGACCAAGGGACGTCGCGGCCGCCGGCTAGGGCAGGACGGCCGGCAATAGATCCCGGTCGAGCGCACGGCATACACGAACGCGCCGTCGTAGCGACGGTCACGCGCCAGCACGATGCGCCAGCGGCGCGCGGCATCGAGGGTCGAAACGGCCATGGCACGAGTCACGCCGGAGAACATAGCGTGCGCCCGTGCTGCGATCTATCCGGTTTTTGCGGTAAAACAGCCATCAGCCATCAGCCGGCAGCTTCAGCCATCAACTTCGCCAATTGCAGCAAGCTGACGGCTGACGGCTCTCTGCTACATCCACGGCTCGTCGGCGGTCGGGCCGTAGATCGACGGGACCTTGCCGCCGGCCATGCGGAGGTAGACCGAGAACTGGCCGCGGTGGTGGACCTGGTCCATCACCGTGGTCCACAGGACGTCCATGCGCCGCAGGTCGCCCATCTGCTGCGGACCGGTTGGAAATTTCATCGTCTTGTTGAGCTCGGCATCGGGCGTCTTCTTGATCTTCTCCACCATCGCGCGGTGCGCCTGCTCATAGGTGGTGATGACCTCACCCATTGAGGCGGGGGGCGGCGGCGTCGGGCGGGAGAAGTCGATCACCCCTTGCAGCGCGCTGTCGGCCAGGAATCCCTCGGCAACGAAAACCCAAGCCAGTTCCTTGGCCGACTTGGACCGTTCGTGCGGGCGTAGATCGCCCTGCGCGGCCGGATACGCTTTCAACAGCTTCAACGTAGTTGGGTGCTCCCGCTCCAGCGTATTCAGCAACTGTTCTTTCTCGGTCATGATCTTCTCCTCTTGCGGTATAGGTCAGACGTGGATACCAGTCGGCTCCTCGCCCGGGGTCTCGCGGAAGAGTAGCTTGGCCGGGGCATGGTTGCGACAGATGGCTGCGAAGCCGAGTATCGGCGACGCGTCCAGCGGGCGCTAGGGGAGGGTTATACCTCGGGAACCGGCTCGGGCGCGGGGGCTTCGCCTTGGGTCCATGCCGCCACCCGACGACCGTCTGAAGCGGCGCGTCGCCGTCAAGATCCTGCGGGCCGAGCTGCTGCAGCTCGCGCGCCAGCCACGGCTCGACCCGACTGAAGCGCGGCGCATCCTTGGGGAGGCGGCCCGCGGTCCGTCGCGGCCACGAGGAGCGTGCCGAGGGGGCTGGGGGCGACGGCGTACCGGATTGCGCCCCCTTGCCGCCGCGCCCATACGTCGCCGGGGTCAATGCCGAGGCGGTCGCGGCGCGCTCGTACACGCGACTGGACGAGCCGTACCCGCGTCGTAGATGGCGTTTGAGCGGGCAAAACAGCCGTCAGCCGTCAGCTTACTCGAGTTGTCGAAGTTGCCCGGTGTCCGCGGCGTGTCATCCCCGCCCGGCCGTGCTACTCGATGAAGAAGATCCCGCTGCCGCCGCCAAAGCGTGGGTTCACCACGTTGTTGAGCGTGGAGCCGAAGCGGTAGCTCAGGCTGATGTACGTGGAGTAGCTGTAGGAGGTCAGCAGCTCCCGTCGGCGCAGGAGGATCTCGGACGGGGTCGCCCCGGCGCTCGGTAACGCGCGCTGGTCGTGGATCCGCCGCACGTCGCCGGCCACGCTGAGCGACAGTCCTTTCACGAGCCGTAAGTTCACGCTCCCGAAAAGCACGACGCGGTTCTGTTTGAAATCCTGGAGCAGGTGTGACCCGCTGAGCGACATGTTCGCCGATCCCCAGGGCTGGGTGACGCTGAGCGCGGCGGTGAGGCTCTGTCGCACAACGGTCTCCCGCGTCTTGTGATAGATGGTGGTGTCGGTGTAGTTCGCGTATTGCGGCGTCACGCCGTACCGCAGCGTCAACTGCCGGCGCGTGGATTGCGCGTACGGATAAATGTCGAATTCGAGCGCCGGGCCGAGAGACAGCGACAGGTCGAGGTTGCCGAATGTGGAATGGTTGACGGAGCCCTGGAGTCCGGCGGACCAATGCGGACCGAGACTCTTGACGACGAGCACGTCGCCCCCGTAGCGCCGGGAGATACTCTGGATGTCCTCCGTGCCGATCTGGTTGCCAAGCGTGTCGAACCGCGGCACGTCCTTGAAGACGTCCTCCGAGTACGACTCGTTGGCCGAGAAATCGAGCTTCCAATTCGCGGTCGTGCGGTTGGCATTGAGCGAGCCGTTGACGTAGGCGGAGCGGGTCTGCTTCTGCCCGTACAGGCTGGTGCTCGCCGCAATGGTGAACACCCAGGCGTTCCATGGATCGCGGAGGGTCGCCGCCTGTGCGGAAGCCGGTGCCTCATAGGAGACGCTCAGACGCGGCGCGAGCGGCGTGGCCGCGGCGTAGGAGGCAAGGCCGAGCGCCAGCATGTGGGCGACGCCGCGACGATTCTCGTCCTGCGTGCTCGTGCCGGTCGCGTAATAGCGCAGCGTGTCGGCGCGTCCCGCGAAGCGTCGCAGGCCGATGAGCGAGATCGTGTACTCGCGCCCACCGCCCCCCGTGGGCTGGGTGGTGATGAGCGCGTGGACATCCGCGTCCTCGCGGTTGCGGACCCAGATGACCCACGTGATCTCGGTGCGCAGGAAGTCGAAGTCGCACCCACTCGCGCGTCCGGGACAATCGAAGAACACGCGGAGGGCCGAGTCCTGCACGGCTGCGGCGGTGTCGGCCGGGGTTTGGGCTGCGGCGGCGAGGGTGAGCATCGTGGCGAGTCCTGAGAGCAGCGCGCTGCGCAACGGGTCCTCCACAGAGTGCTCTACATCATGGCTTGAATGCCGTCGGCGGCGATAGGGGTCGCTTCGCGGTATTCACGAACACGGCGATCCCGTACGAGCACGGGTTCGTCCGGCAAATCGCCATGACGACCTTCACGCGATAGACCATCGTCTCTCGCGGGACGACCCGCAGGATCGGCGCATTACCGGATTCCCGAGCCACGTCCACCTCGTAGCCATTCGCGGCATAGAGCGCGAGATCGAGCTCCGTGCAGTCATCGTCGCAGGCGCCCGATACGACGTAGCTACCCCCCGCGCGGAGCATCAGCGTGAACGATTCCGTCTCGCTGGTGTTGAGCGCGCCACTCCGGTTCTGGCCGGTCCGTTCATATCCCTCGTCGCCGAGCTTCCTTGTGGTCTCTCGAATGTACCGCTGGACCTGCCGCTCCCAACGGCTGCCCTGCGCTTGGGCTGCCGACGGCAGGAACAGCAACCCGATGAGTGTGGCGACGCACACCAGCGCCCCGATCGGCCGGTTCATCGAACCTCGCGGCGCGAAATGGTGCGCGTGACCAAGCCCACCGCGACCCCGGCGAGCAACAGACCCAACAAGGCCGCGCTCGGGGGCGCGGCGGGACCGAGCCGAACCGGCGGAGTGAGCCGGCGTTGCCGGTTCGCTGTCCATGCGCCCACCGGCTTCCGCAGGGCGGCAGCGAGCGCCGTCTCCACACTGAGCTCGGAGTTCCAGAAGGACTGGAACCGTTCACGGCCGATCTCGCGCACCATGTCGGCGAGGTAGTGATCTCCGGCGAGGAGCCGCTGGCGCAGCCACCAATACTCGGTAGTGACGACGTGAGGCTCATCCCCGGCGCGCCCGGCTTCGGCGAGAACGGCGACACGGCACCGCTCCTCTCGTCCGGCCAGACAGGCGATGTTGTCCGTCTGCCGTGGGTCAAGAACACCGTAGCGCCACCCGAACGGACCTTCCAGGACGTCACGGTTCCACGATGGAGACAGCGCCAGATCGAACCCGCGCGCACCAAGCCAGCGCCCGATTTCCCGCCCCGGATGGCCGAACGCGGCATAGAACGCGCAGGGGCCGAGGCCGGTTTGCAGCCAATCCGTGAAGTGCCGGTTCGAGGCCGGAAGTTGTTGGGCGAGCAGCGCGTGGTACCAGTACCGGGCGCCGAGGAGGACGACACAGGTGCTGCGGTCGGCGGAATCCGGCAGCAGGTAGGCGATTACGTTTGCATGGCCGGCGCTTCGCGTGGACGGCTCGTCCAGTCGCGCTGTTGGGAGGCCGGTGCGCAACACGACGGCGACGGAGACCTTCGAAACGCCGAGTCCCAGCCGCGACCATGCCGCATCGAGCTCGGCGGCGACGAACCGGCGGCTCATGGCCGACAGCGTGTCTGGCCCGTCGAAGGCGAGCACTACGCTCGGAAGCTCGGCGGTGCGTCGTCGGGCGAGGTCCGGGCGTAGCCGTTCCCGAAGTTCCAGGAGACTCAGCTCGAATGACGTGGCGCGCCACCGGGCGGCAAGGGCGCGTTCGCGGAGACGGAATGGGGTCGGCGGTTCCGGCCCGCGGGAGCGCTGACGCGTCGCCTCGTTCCCTCGCGGCGGCAAGTACACGAGCCCCACCACGCTGCAGGCCAGCAGCGTGACCGCGACCCACCATTTCAGGTCGCGCGCCACGGAGCGCTCCTGAGCGCACAGGTCGTGAAGACCACGATCCAACCGATTGCTACCCACGCACCCCACGGTGGCAGCGCCACCGGTGCCGGTCGAGCGGCATGGACCGCGGTGAGCCAACGGGCGGTGAGGGAATCCGTGCTGACCCCGGCTGCCGCCGACAGCCGCTCGGAGATAGCCCCGTTCGGCGCCGCCAACAACCGCGCCAAAGCGCCGCGGCCCCCCAGGTGGAGCGCGAAGCGCACCACACTGATTCGCGCGGCGTAGTCGAGTGGGCGCACGAGGCTGCCGGGCGGGAGCGCCCGCAACAGGTCGAGGCAGGCCGAGTCGCTACCCATACTGCACGCGCGATACTCTGCCAGCTCAGCGCCGCGGTCGAAGTATCCTTGGTAGGATCGCGTGACCAATGCACGCCGCTCGCGCGGGTCGTACCACTGCGTCAAGAGGTCCGTCGCGTGAGATAACGCGAGCGCATCTCGGCAGGCGTCCACGTTTCCCAGGTAGCATCGCCGGACTGCGCGCGAGGGAGTGGTGACGAGCTGTGCGTAGATGCGCGGCGCGTTGCGACGGTCCGCGGCGCTATCGAGGAGCAGCGGACCCCCGAGCCACTCCGCGAGAGCGCGATCGGTGGCGCCGGCGCTCACATGGTTGAGCAACAGCTGCGTCAGGGCGGAGACATCGAGATCCCACAGGACCTGCACCGCATTGCCAAGCAGCGGGTGCTCCACACTGGTGTCCGGATCCAGTGCTTCGATCGCGATGGGTCGGGTGGCCAGGGAGTAGGCCAGCGGACCGAAGAGGTGCTCGATGACGGGCCACGCCCGTGACGCCGCCGCCGCGACGGGCAGCCGCGTCGGGTTCACCAGGATCGTCAAGGCGCCGACGCGGATCGTGTCCCGGCCGGCTCTGGACGCCAAGAGGCGCAATGTGTCCTGCAGTTCCGCCAGCGCGTTCGCCTTGCGCCATTCGCGCGCGAGGCTATCGGCACGTGCGCTGAGGACGCCAACTGTCTGCCCGGCGTTCGGTGACATTGCGGCCAGGGAGGCCACGCATGCGAGTCGAATCGTTCGGCTACACATCGATCAGCATCCACCGGCCGGTGAAGATCGCGAGTGGGCCGGGCCAGTTCAGGATCGCCAGCTGGAGTCGGGTGAAGAGATCGAGATCGATGTTGGCGACGCCGGCGAGTACCTGGATCGCGATGAGTCCACCGAGCAGCGTGAGAATGATGCCCGCCGTGCGACTAGTGCCGGCTGCGACCGCGAAGAAGACCGCGTACCCCACTCCCACGGCCAGGGCGAAACGGATCGCGAGCGCCAGTGGGTACCCTTGGAGACCTGGGGGCATCCACGCCAACGCCGTCGCGAGGAGTGCGCCAACGAGGAGCGCGAGGATCGGTGGTGTCAGGAGCAGGAGCCCGGCACCGAACCGCAACAGCGCATAGCGCCAGCGGGGAAGGGGGAGCGACAGTGCGTGCACGTGACGGCCCCGGTGGTCGGGCGCCCAGGTCGCGATCGCGACGAGCACGGCGAGCGTCGCGGCGAGCACGGGATAGAAGACGCCCCACGACTGGATGGTTTGCAGCAGTTCGCCGGCCTGGACGGGACGGTCGCCGATCGGCGTCGCACTCTGGACGGACAGGATGGGCAATCCGAATCCCGCGACGGTGCCGAGCCCGATGATGAGACGCGACCATTTCCATTGGCCGTAGAGGATCATTCGGAACATGAAGGCTCCTAGCCTTTCGGCGCCCGGAAGGTCCGGAGCAACTCGACGAATCCTTCCTCCAGGTCGAGGTCGGCCACCGTGCGCAGGGCGACGCCGCTTCCGTCGAAATACCGGGTCATCGCCGGCTCCCACCCACGCACGATCCAGGACTCGCAGGTACCGCCGTTCGACTCCCGAGCCAGCAGTGTGAACGGTGTCCCCGTGACGTCTTGAGGGGCGTGGGCCACTTGCAGCCGTTTGATGCCGTTCTTGAACTGCTCCATGGGCAGCTCGGTGATGAGGCGGCCATTGTCCATCACGCCGACCCAATCGCAGATCCGCTCCAACTCATGAACGAGGTGACTGGAGATGAACACCGTGGCGGCGTGTTGCGAGACATAGTCGACCAGCGCAGTGAGCATGTCGCGGCGCACGACCGGGTCCAGCCCATCGGTAGGTTCGTCGAGGATAAGCAATTCTGGCCGCTGAGCGAGCGCAAGCAGCATCATCACTTTCCCCTTTTGACCCTTGGACAAACGGCCGAACTGGACTCGCTCATCGAGATCGAACCTGCGCAGCAGCTGCTCCGCCCAGGTCCGATCCCAACTCGGGTAGAAGGCGGCCTGGAAGCGAAGCGTTTCGCCCACCGTCAGTGTCGGATCAAGATGGGGCTGCTCGGGGACGAACCCGGTGCGGGCGAGAATGCTTGGCGCATCGGCCGGCATGCCACGCCCGAGCACAGTGACGCGGCCGGCTCGCGGCCGCAGCAGGCCCAGCAGCACCCGAATGGTGGTGGTCTTCCCTGACCCGTTCGGACCGAGGAACCCGTAGATCGAGCCGGTGGGAACGTGCAGGTTCAGATTCGTGATCGCGAACGATTTCCCGGCCCGGTAATGGAGATCCTGCACCTCGATCGCGTTGCTCATGGCGTCCTCACTTCGAGTTCCTCCTGGATGGCGGCTTGCAACTCCTCGACTGACACTCCGAGCCGGCCCGCTTCCGTGACCATGTGCCGCACCAGCGTCGCCGCCTGGCGCGCCCGTTCGCTGGCCCGTGTGTCCGGCTGCACGTCCTTGACGAAGGTCCCGGCGCCCTGTCGCATTTCCACGAAGCCCTCGGTCTCGAGATCGCGGTACGCCTGCACGACCGTCGCCGGGTTAATGCGCAGGCGCGCAGCGAGGTGTCGCACCGAAGGGAGCGCGTCACCGGGGCGC
This sequence comes from Gemmatimonadales bacterium, assembly GCA_050733375.1. Lineage (GTDB taxonomy): Bacteria > Gemmatimonadota > Gemmatimonadetes > Gemmatimonadales > GWC2-71-9 > DASTHG01. The sequence continues at coordinate 41 of JBOHST010000349.1, read as the reverse complement.
AGCTCCGCCGCCGCGACGGCCAACCTGAGGCGCGCGGCGAT
>JBOHST010000348.1:0-2624 GCA_050733375.1 Gemmatimonadales bacterium | reverse complement strand
ATGACGTCACGATCCTTGAACCGCACGTCGTTTCCATTCGCGCTCGGCAGCTCGACGTCCACGTTGGTGCTGACGACGACCGGCTGGTAGGAAAGTCCCCGCGCTTCCAAGGCCTTCAGCAGGATGGCAAGGAAGTCGGTCACGGTCTCCACAGCAGGTGTGGGATTCGTCGTGGACTCGTCACCGGGCGACTGAACCAGCCAGTGCGCTACCTCCTGGAGTCCAATCAGATCAGGGGCTACCGCTTCTATGCCGCTGGCGATCGCCGTCGCGCGCTCGGCGAAATCTGTCTGCAGCACCTGCTGGAACCCCGCCTCGACGATGGCCGGCCACTCGCTCGAGTCGGCGAGGATCAACGGGTGAATCGAAGCACCGAGGTAGACGTTCCAGGTCAGGAACGAGCCGGAGACCGGCCGCGCGCCGCCGCCGTACCGGCAGCCCGGCGGCGCGAGGGGTTCGCCGCACGCCGCCAAAACGACGATCACGAGCGACAGACCTGCCCCAGCGCCTTCGCGCGGTGGGACGCCCATATGCAAACCTGCCTTTCACCGGGTCGGCAGGGGAAAATGGCAAAACAAGGAACGACAATAGCCCACTGCTCTACCAGCTGAGCTACCCGGTCGGACTAGGCAGGAGAAGAACTTAGCCCAGCATAGATGCGGTGGGAGTGGCAGTGTTTGCGGTAGTTTGCCGTTGAGGTAGTTAGCTACTGTTAGGGCGAGATCGGCGTTGCGAATGAAATCGTGGCGGTCGACCACACTGCTTCGCCACAACGCTTGAAATCCACTTGAACCCACCCCTCCTAATTACGGGCGTGCCAGCGCGGAACGAAGCCGGCACGCTAGGAGACCACAGGGAGGTGCCCATGAAACGGATCTGCTGCTTCGCCGTGACCGTGTTGCTCCCGCTCGGCGCTCCCGCGGCGCAGGAGACGCTAACGCTTGCGCCCGGTAGTCGCGTGCGCGTTACCATCCCACACCAAAGAGTCGTGGGTACGCTCGAGTCCATCGACAGCACGACGATCGTCGTGCGGCGGCAAAACGGCAGCGTCGTCACCTTGGAGCGGGCGGGGCGCACGCGGCTGGACGTGAGCGCGGGCCCGGGCAGCTGCAGCCCAGGCCGCCGGGGAGGTTGTATCGCGCTGGGCTTCCTGGGCGGCGCGGGGGTGGGGTTCGGAGTTGGCGCGATCGTGGTTTCGAGCTGCGACGGCGACCTGTGCGGGTTGTACTATCTCATCACGGTGCCCGCTGGAGCCGTCGTCGGGACGGTCGTCGGAGCGGTGGTGGGCGGCGAGCACTGGAAGCAGGCCGAGATTCCGGTGCGCCTCACCTTCGCCCCCGGCGGCTCGGGGGACGCGACCCGGGTAGGCGTGCGGATCAGGTTCTAATCGAGGGAGCGCTCTCATGACCGCGACCCCCATGGTGCGTCGACTGATCGCCAAGGCCTGGGCGCGCGTGCGACCGCTGTCCTTGGTCGCCGCGCTCTCACTCCTCGGCTGCTACACCGAAGCCGTCCACGTGCCCGCGGAGCTGGCCCCGGCCGCGCGCCTCCCGGTCAAGGGACGCTCCGGCTGGGGACCCGGGCATCGGCTCCGATTCGGTGAGTACGAGACGGAGCGGCGAGAATCGCGGCTGCTGCAAGCGGTGATCGGGATAGTTGCGGACGTCGTGCGGGGTGAAGGCATCGAGCCGCTGGGCTTCCGGTTGCGGACATCGGGCCGCGACGCGTGGCGGGCGGACTGCGATCCCATTACCCGGCACCGGCAAGGGGAGCCGCCGAGCACCGAGAGCAACCACCTGCGCTGCACGCTCGTGCCGGCCGCCGGCGATTCGAGCCGGGCGTGGCGCCTGCTCGTGCACCAGGCGTACCCTGAAGCGCCGTCCGGCGACCTGATTGGTCCAGAAGGGCGCCTCGTCATCGCGGGAACGACGCGAAACAGTGAGGGACGCGTGCATACGGCCGACCACGTGATGGGTTACTACGTGCAGGACGGTGGCCGGACCGTGGCGACCGTCGAGGTCGTGTTCGAAGGAGCCGTCTGGTTCCACCCCGAGCTGTCGCCCCAGCGGCGCGACCTCCTGGCAGCGACCGCCGCGGCGCTCTTGCTTTGGGATTATCTGGTCAACACTCCGCTGTAGCACATCACCCTGGCCATTCGGTTGTCGGCCTCGGCGGATCGCTTACTCATTCGCCGGCCTCCAGACCCAGGGCGCGCTCGATGAGGTACTTTTCCTGCCAGCCAACCAGCCGCCGCAATCCGCGCGACGCCACGCGGCGTATGTGCTAGGCACCGTCACTTCTACTTCCGAGGAACCACCGTGCATCGCGTCGTTGCTCTCGCCGCACTCATCGGCTTGCTTGGAATTGCGCCCGCCCGTGTCGCGGCACAACACGAGGATCCAGAAGGGGAGCCCGATCATCCCAATCACGGCACCACCTTCTCCACCGGCACGCGCGAGCACTGGACGTTCTCGACGCCGCACCTCGACATCAACGCCGGCCTGTTCTACGTGAACACCAGCCCCGCGACCACCCGGGAGGCGTTCCTCCGCCTGCACGCGCAGGCCGCGCTCGGCATCCACTACCTGCAGGTGTCGAGCGACCTGGTCTGGGTGCCTCAGGTC
>JBOHST010000347.1:0-22753 GCA_050733375.1 Gemmatimonadales bacterium | reverse complement strand
GGCGACCATCGAAGTCAAGCCGACCGCGACCATCGCCTGGCGCGAAATCGGCTATGGCCCAGTGTGGCGCAAGGGGAAACCGATCCCCCTCGTGGACTGCGCGGAGCCGGTGGAGCTCGCGCAAGCGTTCGGGGATGGGGCGAAGGTGTGGCGCGAGCTGGGCGGTGTGGTCGAGGGGGTGTACATCAACACGGGCGAGAACGGCCTATTCGCTCGCGACGAGTTCGCCACGGTGACGGCGCTCGGGCAGATGGAGTTCATCACGCCTGAAGAGATCGCCGATTACGTGGTATTCGAGCTCGAGGGACGCCCAACCGGACGTGATATCGTTGCCGCGCTCGACAGCGCCACCGCCGGTCCCACCTATCGGGCGGGCATCCTGCGAGCGCACGCGCTGGAGCGGCTCGACGCGCTGGAGCGCGAGCACGAGACGCGGTCCGTGGCGTACGAGATGCTCGGGCCGCCGCGTCTCGCCAAGATGCTGTATGAGGCGCGGTTGTGAGCACTCCTCGCGCCAACCGTCCGGGCACTCGCCGGCGCTGAACCGACAGCGTTCGCCGAGCAGGCGCATGCGTTGCTCCGGCAGGACGCGGCGCTGCGCAGCCACATCGTGTCCGTCGGGCTACCGATCGTGACCCCCGACGGTCGCTGCGTGTATCGGGGGTGCGGCGTGATCGTGCCACCCGTCACGGGCGATCCCCTGGCTGCGGCGCCGCGCGGCTGGGTGGACCTGCGGCCGGCGCAGTTCGGGCAGTGGATCCGCCGCGCCGCCGAGATGGTGCGGCAGGCCGCCGCACGGCAGCGGCCGGACAGCCGCGCCGAGTCGGGGAGCGACGTCGACTGGACCGCGATCGATCCGGACGCCCCAATCGACCCGGCGGCATTCGCCACCTGGGTGTTCCGGTTCGAGGATCGCGGGGAGCGGATCAAGCGCTAGGCGGGCCATGGTAGAGCTATCGACCCTGGAGCGTTGTCTCGCCACGGTGGGAACCGGGTTCCGTCTCGTGCGGCTGTACCCCCCGACGCACCCGGCGGTGCAGGAGGCGATGCGGCACGTGGAGACCCACCTGCCGGGCATCGCCGCGCTCGGGACGATCGAGTGGAAGGTCGGGGCCACCGGGATGCATTGGCACGGACAGCATCTGCTGCCCCGCAATACGCAGTTGTCCGAGTTTGCCTCACTCCTGTTCGCGCGCGGTGTGCGCGGCATTCAGCTGCAGCCTGGTGTCACGCCCGATCACCTGCTGGCCCTGTTTGGCGTGGCGACCGGGACGACGCCTCCTGACGACGCGGCGTTGGGACGGGTGGTTGTGCTGACGAATCGGCGCCCGGCGGCGGGGCGGCCATCGTCGGCGCAACTGTACCCGACGCTTTCGGATCGGCTGGCGCCGTCGCCCGAAGCACCCAAGTGGCAACGCGGCCGCTCGCCGGAAACGCGCCGCACGACGATGGTGTTTCGGGCGGATGCCCTTCCGCCGGATGTCGAGTGCCGGCGGCTGGTCGCGTCGTTGTTGACGGCCGACAGCCCGGAAAGCCTGCGGGGCGCGGCGGAGCGGCTGCAAGCGCTCATTCCGGCGATGCTCGAGCTGCGAGACATCGCGCTCGTGGCCGAGATTCTCACGGGGCTCGATCACGCGTTGCCGCGCATCGAGGACGGAGAGACGGTGGAGCGGCTCGGCGCCGTGGGTCAGGCGCTCGCCGAGCCTGCACTGATTGAACGGCTCGTGTCCCGGTTGGGGGAAGCCCGCATCCCGCCATCGGAACGGGGGTTCCTGGTGGGGGCGGTGGGAGCGCTCGCCGGCCTTTCGATGGGGCCGACCCTGCGGGCCTATCTCGCCGCGCCGGCCGAGCTGCGCGAGCCGTACCGTGCAGCGATCCGGGTGGCGGCGGACCGCGCGGTGGAGCCGCTCGAGTCCGTGCTGGCCGATCCGGACGAGAAAATTGTCGCGGCGGCCGCTCACTTCATCGGGCTGACCGGCAGCCCGGAGGCGATCCCGCTGCTGGTGGGTCTGCTGCGGCACACAGCGGACACGGTGCGCGAGGCCGCACTGTATGCGATGGCGGAGATCGGCGGGAAGGAGATTGCGCGGCCGGCCGTCACGGCGTTGCGCGATCTGAGCGCACCGGTTCGGGCGGCCGCCACGCGCGTGATCGGAGTCGGCGGGGACCCGACGGCGACGCAGGCCTTGATCCGGCGGCTGGAGCATGAAGAGGACGAAGGGGTACTGGCGGGCATCCTGATGGCCGTCGGCCGGCTGGGGGCGCCGGAGGCCCTGAACGTACTCGCCAAGTACGCGGAACCCGGTGGATTTCTCAAGCGGCGCACCGCCCACGTGCGGGCGGCCGCGATCGAAGGGGTCGGCCACATCCACACGACGGAGGCCCGGGCGTTGCTCGAACTCTACAGTCACGACAAAGAGCCTACTGTGCGTCGGGCAGCCGAGGCGGCGCTGCAATGACCTCGCGCGCGCAACCGACCACGGACGCGAAGCTGGTCGCCGCGATCACTCGCGAAGTCGGGAAACGAGTGGTGGGCCAGGAGACGATGGTCGAACGATTGCTTGTGGGCCTGCTGACCGGCGGCCACATCCTGCTGGAAGGCGTCCCGGGCCTCGCCAAGACGCTCGCGGTGCGCACGGTGGCCGAATGCCTGCGCATCAACTACTCCCGCATCCAATTCACGCCGGACCTGCTGCCGGCCGACGTGATCGGCACGATGGTGTTCGACCAGCGCACCCAGGAGTTCTACGCGCGGAAAGGACCCCTGTTTGCCAACCTGGTACTCGCCGACGAAATCAACCGCGCACCACCGAAGGTGCAGTCGGCGCTGCTCGAGGCGATGCAGGAAAAACAGGTGACCATCGGCGGGGAATCGTTCTTCCTGGGCGAACCGTTCCTCGTGCTCGCCACCCAGAACCCGATCGAGCAAGAGGGCACCTACCCGCTTCCCGAGGCGCAGCTCGACCGCTTCATGCTGAAAGTCCGGGTGGGCTACCCGACGCGCGACGCCGAAAAGGAGATCGTGGCGCGCATGGCATCCGGGCGACCGATCGAGGTGACCCGGGTCGCGGATGGTGACGATATCCTCGCGGCTCGGAGCGCCATCGCCGAGTTGTTCATGGATCAGAAGGTGGTAGACTACATCGTGGATGTCGTGCGGGGGACGCGCGAGCCCCAGGCGATCGGGCTGAGCGAGCTCAAGCCGATCATCGCGTTCGGGGCGAGTCCGCGCGCGTCCATCTACCTCGCCCAGGCCTCCCGCGCACACGCGTATCTCCGGGGTCGCGCCTACGTCGTGCCCGAAGACGTTCAGGCGATTGCCCTCGACGTGCTGCGCCACCGCGTGCTGCTCACGTTCGAGGCCGAGGCCGAGGATCTGGACGCCGACCGCGTCATCACCCGGATTCTCGAGTCGGTGCGCGTGCCGTGACCCACGTTCCTGAGCGCCGCCGGGCGGACCGGCCCAGGTTCGGCGGCGGCCGGCGGGCCGTAACGCCCGAAATCCTCAAGCAGGTCAAGGGCATCGAGCTGCGCACGCGTTCCCTCGTCAACACCTTGTTCACCGGCGAGTACCGGTCGGTGTTTCGCGGGCAGGGCATCGAGTTCGCGGAAGTGCGCGCCTATCAGGAAGGCGATGATTTCCGCTCCATCGACTGGAACGTCTCGGCGCGGTTCGGGCACCCGTTCGTGAAGAGCTACACCGAGGAACGGGAGCTCACCCTGATGCTCATCGTGGATCAATCCGGCTCGCTGCACTTCGGCCACCCGCTCTCGAAGGCCTCCCTTGCTGTGGAGGTGGGCGCCGTGCTTGCCTTGGCAGCGGCTCGCCACCAGGATCGCGTCGGCGCGCTGTTGTTTTCCGACAAGGTGGAACACGTGGTGCGGCCCGCCAAGGGCCGGCCGCACGCGCTGCGGGTGATCCGGGATTTGGTTGCCTTCAAACCGCGCGGCCGGGGAACCAATCTCGCGGAAGCGCTCGGGTTCGCGTCGAAGTTGCTCCGCCACCGCTCCATCGTGGCGGTGCTGTCGGATTTCCGTGCGGAGGGCTGGGAAGATCCGCTTGCGCGGCTCGCCAGCGATCACGACATCGTAGCGATTACGATCGACGACCCGCGCGAGCGCGCCTTTCCGGACGCCGGATGGGTGGACTTTTCCGACGCCGAAACGGGCCAGCGGGTGCTCGTTGACACGAGCCACCCTCGGACGCGTGCTCGACTGCAGGTGGCCGCGGAGCGACTGGCGCAGGAGCGCGGCCGCAAACTCATCCAGACGGGCGTGGACCGAGTCATGCTGCGGACCGATGTGCCGTACGGGGTGCCGCTGCGTCGCGCGTTCGCGGCGCGGGCCCGACGCCTCCAGCGCTGAGCCATGATGGTCGTCTGTTTGTTGCTCGGTGTCGTGGCGTCCGGTCAGGCCTCGGGGCAGGATGAAGGGTGGATGGTCCGGCCGGCGCGGCCCACCGTGGGGGACACGGTGTGGCTCGAACGGCGCTTCCCACTGCCGGCCGGGTGGCGATTGCGTCCGGGCCGCATCACGGGCAGCGGCGCGGTGGAATCACTCGGTGAACCGATCATTGCACGCCGCGGCGCGGACTGGATCGTCCGCTATCCGGTGACCGCGTGGGCCCCGGGGTCGCAGGCGGTCACCCTCCCGGCCGTGTGGCGACTCGGTCCCGACGGGCAGGCAGACTCGCTCGCCGGCGGGACGGCGGCGTTCGAGCTGTACAGTGTCATTCCCGACAGCGTGACCGCGCCTGCCCCGCGACCGGCGCTGGCGCCGCTGCGACCTTGGCGACGCGATCCGCAGTCCGTGCTGCTCGCGACGCTCGGTGCGGGGGCGGCGCTGGGTCTTGCCTGGTGGTGGCGCCGCCGGCCGACGCGGCGGCATGTGCCGCCGGCGCCGGCGCCTTCGGCTGCCGCGGTCGCGGATGCCCGATGGCTCGATGCTGGAGAGCCCAAGGCCGTCGCCGCGCGAGCCGCCGGGGGATTACGCGCCGCCTTGGCCCGAGCGGTGCCCGAGGCTCACGCCGGGCTCTCGACCGCGGAATGCCTCGCCAAACTGCAGCTGCACCGTCCCCAGGCGCCGGTGCGCGATGTCGCGGCGGTCCTCGAGGCGCTCGATCACGTCGCGTTTGCGACGGAGGCCGGTCCTGACGTGGCGGCGCTGGCGCGCCGCGCGCGCGCGCTCGCGGAAGGGCTGAAACGGTGAGCTTCGCCCGGCCGTGGTTGCTGCTGCTCGCGCTCGCCGTGCCCCTGTGGTGGTGGTTGCGAGCGCGCCGCCTCGCCGTCCTTCCCGGAACGGTGCTTTCCGACGCGCGTCCCGCGACCGGCGTCGCCGAGCGCCTGTGGATCGCCCGCCTGCCGGTTGCGCTGCGCAGCTGCTGCCTCATCGCGTGGGTGATCGCCGCCGCCGGCCCGCGAGTCGGCGCGGCGCGCGCCGAGATTCGGAGTGAGGGGATCTCCATCGTGTTGGCCATGGACCTGTCGAGCAGCATGCTCGCGGAGGATTTCACGCCGAACAATCGGCTCGATGTCGCGAAGCGAACCGCGCTCGATTTCGTCCGGGCGCGTCCCTCCGATCGCATCGGGTTGGTGGCGTTCGCCGGTCAAGCCCTCACCCAGGTGCCCGTGACGTTGGATCATGCCGTCGTCGAGGCCGCGCTGCAGGATCTGCACATCGGAGCGCTGGAGGACGGCACGGCCATCGGCACCGGGATCGCGACTGCCGCGAACCGCTTGCGGCGCGCTCCAGGGAAGAGCCGGGTGATCATCGTGCTCACCGACGGCGTGAACAACCGCGGCACCGTGGACCCGCGCACCGCCGCTCATGCGGCTGGAGCCTTCGGCATTCGCATCTATACTGTCGGGGTCGGCACGCGGGGCGAGGCGCCGGTGCCGACGGGGCAAGGCGGGCAGGGGCTGCGGTATCAGATGCTCCCGGTCGAGATCGACGAGCAGCTGATGACCGAGGTGGCCACCATGACCGGGGGCCGCTACTTCCGAGCCACCGATTCCGAGTCGCTACGCCACATTTTCGGCGAGATCAACCGGCTCGAGAAAACGACCGTACAGCACGTAGTGTATCGGCGCTTCGACGAGGCGATTCACTGGCCGCTCGCGGTGGGTCTGCTCGCCCTGGCGTTCGAGCTCGTGCTCTCGGCCACTCTGGCGGTGCGCGTCCCGTGATGGCGTTCGATGCTCCTGCGGTGCTCGCGCTCGCGCCCGTGATCGGCGGCTTCGTATGGTTCGCCGCCGCCTGGTCGCGGCGCGTGCGCCTCCGACGCGCGTCCCGGTGGTCGCCCGCGACGGCGCAGGTGGCGCGGAGTGCCGGGCGGTTTGGACCCACCAGCGTAAGCGTGGCCGCGTTTCTAGGCGCCGTCGCGTTGGCCGGGCCGCGATGGGGTGAGGAGCGAATCCAGGCCGAAACCCGAGGCCTCAATCTGGTGTTCGCGGTGGACATCTCGCGCTCGATGCTCGCCGAGGACGCCGGCGGATCGAGCCGGCTCGCCCGCGCGTTGCGCGAGGCGCGACGGCTGGCTCAGGATCTCGATGGAGACCGGCTCGGCCTGGTGGCGTTCGCGGGGGCGAGCTACATCCTGTCGCCGCTATCGGTTGACGGTTCCGCTCTCACCTTGTACCTCGACGCGCTCGATCCCGACGTCGCCTCGCGCGGCAGCACCGCGCTCGGGCCCGCGCTGCAGATGGGTGGCGAGCTGCTCGGCACCGAGTCGCCGCTCGCGGATCGGGTCCTCGTCGTGTTCACGGACGGGGAAGCGCACGATTCAGCCGGCGCCACGCTGGCAATCGCGCAGCGCCTCGGCGTCGATGGGATCCGCCTGATTCTTGTGGCCGAAGGCAGCGGCGTGCCGGCGCGCATTCCGCGTCGCGATGAGCGGGGCGCGCTGCTGGGCTACCAGCTGGACGAGGCAGGGCAGGAAATCGGTACGCGCCGCCGGGACGACATTCTCGACGCCGTGGCCGACGCCGCCCACGGCACGATTGTGGCCGCCGAGCTGCCCGATCAGGCCGGAGCCGTGCGCGACCTGGTCGCTTCGTACAAACGCAGCCGCTCGACCGCGTCGAGCACGCAACACGGCCGTCCGCGTGGCTGGATCCCAGTGGTCGGCGCGGTCGTCATTCTCCTGGGACAGGCCCTCTCGCGGCGCACGGCGGCGCTCCTCGCCCTGCTTGGCGTCCTCGCTCTGGCGGACATGGCGGCGCAGGCCCAGCCATCACCGCAGCGACGATCGGCGGCCGAGCGGGCCTGGGACCGCGGCGACTCGATGGCCGCACGTGACGAGTACCTCGCCGAGTTGGGGCTGCGGTGCCTGGTGTGTCCCCTGGGCATGGGCGACCTCACGGTGGAAGGGGTTCCGACGCGCGGCAACGGCGACACGGCCTGGTTCAACGCGGGGACTGCCGCCCTTGCGGCCGGTGATCTGGCGACCGCGCGCGGCGCGCTCGCGCACGCCTCCACGTCTCTCGATCCGGAAGTGCGCTTTCGCGCGCTGTACAACGAAGGGCTGCTCGCCTTGCGCGCGGCACAGATCGACAGCGTGAACCGCGACGCGCACCTCGGAGAGGCCGAACGAGCCTACCGCGAGGCGCTGTTGTTGCAGCCGCACCACCTCGCGGCGAAGTGGAACCTCGAGCTCGCGCAGCGGCGCCGCGGGCAGGGTGGCGGCTCGAGCCAGCGGCCGCCGTCCGGTGGGCAGGGCGGCCAACCGCCTAGCGGGCAAGGGAGTGGACAGCCGCCGCCCCCGACGAGCGGGCAGGCGATGACCCAGGCCCAGGCCGAGGAGATTCTGCGCTCCATCGGCCACGAAGAGCTGCGCACACGCCGCGATCGCAGCGGCCGCGTGCGCCGCGCGGCCGAGCCGAGGGTGAAGGACTGGTGAGCCCCGCATTCGTGGCCTTCGCGTTGCTCGTCCAGGGAACGGACCTCGACGTGACGGCGACTGTGGATCGGGCGCGGCTCACCGTAGGCGAGCAGCTGGTGCTGACGGTCCAGGTACGGGCGCAGGCGACGGAAATTCCCCGGTTGGAGCTGCCGTCGCTCGCGGGCTTCGCGGTGTTGGGCTCCCGCGAAGCGACTGCAGTGTCGCTCGAGGGGAGTGAGGGCACGACGCGGGCCGTCGTGCGGGCCCTCACGCTCCGGGCGGAGCGCTCGGGGACGCTGACGATCGGGCCGGTGCGGGTGCGCGTGGGGGCAACGCTGGCCGCCACCAGTCCGATCACGATTCTGGTCGAGAAGGCCGCCGCCTTTCCCGCGACGACCATCACCGCGTTGGCGCGCGCGCTGCTCGTCACGGCTCGACCCCCTTCACGTACCGACCAGGTGGCGCTGACGATCGTCGTTCCGGCCGACACGGCGCGCGTCGGGCACCAGCTCGATGTCCTGCTGGCCGCCTGGTTCCCCCGCGCGATGCGGGAGCGGCTGCGACGGGCGCCGCTGCTCACGCTGCAAACGCCGGAGGACGTGTGGGCCTATCCTCCCTCCTCCCCGTCCGCCGTGGTGCTGTCGCGCCAGTTGCAGGGGCAATGGATGGACCTCTACGCCGTCCATCAGGTTCTGTTTCCGCTCACCCCGGGGCGCATCGTCGTGCCTCCGGCGTCGGTTGAGTACGCGGTGCCGGTCAGCTTTTCGTTTTTCAGCACCGAGGAGCGGTACTCCCTGACGACCGATTCCGTCCCGATCATCGTCCGGCCGCTGCCTGACGCCGGTCGACCGATCGACGATCAAGGGGTCGTCGCGCAGGGCCTGCAGCTGGACGTCGCCATGCATCCCACCGAGGCCCGGGTCGGAGAGCCGCTCGAGGTCACCGCCAGTCTGCGGGGGACCGGGAACGTGTCGCTCTGGCCTGCGCCGCCGCTACGTTGGCCCGCAGGCTTCCGGGCCTACCCCGAGGAGACGACGGTAGAGATCGAGGCGCTGGACGGTCGCGTCGCGGGTCGCAAGACGTTCCATTACCTCGTCGTGCCCGATTCGGCAGGCAGCTATCTCTTCGCGGAAGTACGCTACCCTTATTTCGATCCTGCTGCCGGGGTGTACCGCGTGATCGACGTCGCTCCGCGCTCGCTCGTCGCGGCCCAGGGCACCGAGCCGCGAGCCGCCCGGGCGCAGCCGCCATTGCTTGCTTCGAGTGGGCCGGCCTGGACGAGCAGGCTCGCTGGCGCCCTGACGCCGTGGGGATGGGTCGCAATCGCATTGCTGCCGCCGCTGGCGGTGTGGTGGAGCCTCCGGCGGCGCGCCCCGCCGGCGCGACCGACTGGCCCGGCCGTCGAGCTGACGCGGCTGGGGCGTCTCGAGCGGGAGTTTGTAACCGTGCTGACGGCGCAAGTCGCGGATGCGTCGACGCGCGACGGTGAGAGTTTGTCGCGTGCCTTGCGGGCCGCAGGTGTGGACCGCGCCGTGGCCGAGCATGTGAGCCGGCTGCGGGACCGGTTGCGCGCCGCGCGCTATGGACCCCGCCGAGCGGGTGACCCATTGGAGCTGGCCGCCGAGCTGGAACAGGTGCTGCGGGTGCTCCAGTCCGACAGCGGTGGGGTTCGGCGGCGCCGGGTGACGGCGGGGCTCGCCCTGCTGGTGCTGGCCCTGACGGGCGGTGCATCTCGCGTGTCCGCGCAGGGGACGAGTGCCGAGGCACTATACCGGGCCGGAGCGCTGCGAGCCGCCGCCGATTCCTTCGCCGCCCGGGCCGCGCGCGACACGTTGAACCCGGCCCACTGGTACCACCTGGGGGCGACGCTCTATCGCACTGGGGTGGACGGAAAGGCGATCGCCGCCTGGACCGTCGCGCAGCGACTGGCACCGCGGAACGGCAGCATCCGACGCGCCCGCCAGCTGTTGCCGGCGACTGACGAATCGAGCGAGATGCTGTTGCAGGTAGGCCCCGCCACGCCGGGCGAATGGGCGCTCGGCGCGGCCGTTTGCTGGATCGGGTGCTGGATCCTGCTCGGGTTCCGCCGCCAGCGCATCGTCGCCCTGGGGTTCGCCGCGCTCGCTTTGGTGACCCTCGTCCTGGGTCAGATCGAACGCGGCCGCCGCGCGCGTCCCGTCGCGGTGATCGTCAGTCCGGCCACCGCACTGCGAGCGGCGCCCTACGGCGTGGCGAGCGCCAGCGCCACGCTCGAACCCGGCGCGGCCGTGCTCGTGATGGACTCCTTCGCCGGCGGGCGCTGGCTGCGCGTGCAGCGCCGCGACGGGATCAATGGGTGGGTACTCGCCACGCAGGTCGTCCGCCTGTGAGCGGCCGGATCGCGGTGTTGCCGGGGCACGTCGCCGACCAGATCGCCGCGGGGGAGGTCGTCGAGCGGCCGGCGTCGGTGGTGAAGGAGCTGGTGGAAAACGCGCTCGATGCCGGCGCTCGCGCGGTGCGGGTGGAGCTCGAGGACGGCGGGCGCTCGCTGATACGCGTCAGCGACGATGGGGAGGGCATGTCGCCCGCGGATGCTCGTCTCGCGCTGCAACGCCACGCGACCAGCAAGATCCGCGCGACATCCGACCTGATCGGTGTCGGGACGTTCGGGTTCCGTGGGGAGGCACTCCCCGCCACCGCGTCCGTGTCGCGCTTCGAGCTCGAGACTTCGGCGGATGGGGTGAACGGGGTCCGGCTGCGGGTCAACGGTGGCACGCTGGACGGCACCGAGGAAACGGTGCGCCAACGCGGCACGACGGTCACCGTGCGGGGACTGTTTTTTAATACCCCGGCGCGCCGGAAGTTTCTCCGTGCCCCCGCGACCGAAACCCGCGCCGTGACCGAGGCCCTCACCATGCTGGCGTTGACTCGCCCTGAGGTCGCCTTCACGCTCACGAGCGACGGACGCGTGTTGCTCGACACCGCCGCCGCGGGACGGCCGATCGACCGGATCCATGCGCTCTGGGGCCGCGAGCTCGCCGACACGCTGCTGCCGATCGCGCACCGCCACGGCACGCTCGAGATCACGGGGTTCGCGCAGCGACCCTCTCAGGCCCGGCCCGCGGGCCGCAAAGGATACGTGTTCGTGCGCGGGCGCCCGGTGAAGGATCCGTTCATCCTCCGGGCGGCGGAGGCCGGGTACCGTTCCTCGATCGCGCCGGGTGATCGCCCCAGCCTTATCCTGTTTGTGGATCTCCCTGGTGATGCGGTAGACGTGAACGTCCATCCCGCCAAGGCCGAAGTGCGGTTTCGCGATCGGTTTCTCCTGGAGCAGGTAGTAGGGGATGGGGTGCGGGCGGCGCTCGCCCCGCTCGAAGCCGCGGCGACGCTCGGTCCGGGATCCGCCTCCGGCGTCGGCCCGCCGGTGCTGCAGGCCGCGCCCTGGGAGGGGACAGGGATGATCCCCGCTGGCGTCCCAACGGATTTGTTCGGGGTCCAGCCGTTCGGCGAGCGGCCGCGCGGGCCGGAGCTGCTACAGGTATTCGACTCCTATCTGTTGTTTCAGGCCGACGACGGTGTCGTCATCGTCGATCAACATTCGGCCCATGAGCGCGTGTTGTACGAAGCCGTGATGCGCCAGCTGAGTGGTGATGGCGCGCCGGCGCAGCGCCTGCTGCTGCCGCTGACCCTGGAGTTCACCGCTCCGGAGCTCGAAGCGATCGACGCCCACCGCGCGCTGTTGCAGCGCGTCGGCTACGAGCTCGAGCCGTTTTCGGGACGCACGGTGGTGGTCCATACGGCGCCGAATCCGCACCCGCGATTCGAGGCGGGGCGCTGCCTGCAGGAACTGGTCGTCGATCTGGCCGGAGGTCGGTTTGGCGGCTGGGCCAATCGACTCGAGCGCTTCGCGGCCACCTTCGCCTGCCGGGCCGCGATCAAGGCCGGTCACCATCTCGATCCCAACGAGGCGCGCGAGCTGGTGCGCCGATTGCTCGCCGCGACGCTGCCCGCGCACGACGTCCACGGGCGCCCCACCATCGTCCAGCTGCCAAAGGGGGAGCTTGAGCGGCGCTTCGGTCGGACGTGACCTGCGGCGGCGACGCCATATCTTGGCGTTCATGACAGCCTCGCGTCCTCTCACGCCGGTGCTCGTCGGCCCCACGGCCGTCGGCAAGACGGCCGTGGCGGCGGCGCTCGCCGACCGGATCCCGCTCACGGTCATCTCGGCGGACGCGCGGCAGGTGTACCGCCGGCTCGACATCGGCACCGCCAAGGCGGATCCTGAGCTGCGCGCGCGAGTTCCGCATCTCGGCATCGATCTGGTCGAGCCGGGCGAACGCTACAGTGCGGGCCGGTTTGCCAACGAGGCGGCCGCCTGGCTCACGGCCGTGCGCGTCGCGGGCCGGCTGCCACTGATCGTGGGCGGAACGGGCTTTTTTGTGCGCGCGCTCGCCGACGGCTTGTTCCACGAGCCGCCGCTCGACGCGAATCGACGCGAGCGGCTGCGCACGTGGGCGGCCGGGCTCGACGGTGGGGCGCTGGCGCGCTGGGCGCTGCGCCTCGACGCCCGATTTTCCGGCGGCGGTCGGCAACGCGCCACGCGGGTGCTCGAGGTGGCCTTGCTCACCGGCCGGTCGCTTTCGCTGTGGCAGCAAATGGCGCGCGCGACAGGCGCCATGCGGCCGTGGTACATTGTGCTCACCCTGCCGCGCGAGTTGTTGCGTCGTCGGATCGCCGAGCGCGTGGACGCCATGCTCGCGGCGGGGCTGGTCGCGGAAGTGCGCGCGGAGCTCGCGCGGGGCACGGCCCCCGACGCTCCCGGTCTCGATGGGGTCGGGTATCGCGAGACAGTCGCCATGCTCGCGGGCCGCCTGCCGACGGCAGACCTGCGCGACGCCATCGTCCGGGCGACGCGAGCGTATGCGAAGCGGCAGGAGACGTGGTTTCGACACCAACTACGTCATCAGTCGTCAGTCGTCAGTCCTCAAGATCAAGTGTGGACACTCGACGCGACGCAAAGCCCGCAGGTGGTGGCGGAGGCGATTCTCGAGCGATGGCAAGTTGCGCACCACTGAATACTGATGACTGACGACTGACGGATGCGCATCGGCATCACTCTCTACCCGACCTACGGCGGCTCCGGCGCCGTGGCCACGGAACTCGGGCTCGAGCTCGCGCGCCGCGGCCACGAAGTGCATTTCATCTCTTATGCCAGCCCGTTTCGGCTCCGGGGCGTGACCGAGCGCGTCACGTTCCACGAGGTCGTGCCCGCCGACTATCCTCTGTTCGAGCATTCGCCCTACGCCTTTGCACTGGCGGTCAAGCAGCACGAGGTAGCGCAGCGCGAGGAACTCCAGATCATGCACGTGCATTACGCCATCCCGCACGCCGCCACAGCGTGGCTGGCGAAGCAGATGCTCGCCGAGGAGCGCGACCTCAAGATCGTCACCACGTTGCACGGCACCGACATCACATTGGTAGGAAGGGATCCGTCGTACTTCAGTCTCACCAAGTTCTCAATCGAGCGATCCGATCGGGTGACGGCGGTGTCCGCCTACCTCCGTGAAGAGACCTACAAGACGTTCGGGTGCGACGGCTGTGAAGTGCACGTTATTCCCAATTTCATCAATCCGGCGGAGTACTACCCGGCCACGGATCCCGCCACGCGCTGCGCGCTGGCGCCCGCCGATCACCGGGTGCTGGTCCACGTCTCGAATTTCCGGCCGGTGAAGCGGCTGCTGGACGTGGTCCGGGTGTTCGCCGGCGTGCGCAAGGAGCTCAAGGCCAAGCTCGTGCTAGTCGGGGACGGGCCCGACAGCGATGCGGCGCAGCGCGAGGCGCAGCGCTTGGGCGTCAAGCGGGACGTCCGTTTCTTCGGGCGCGTCGACGACATCGCCGATCTGCTCCGCGGCGCGGACCTGTTTCTGCTTCCATCCGAAACGGAATCTTTCGGCCTGGCGGCCCTGGAGGCCATGGCGTGCGGCGTGCCGGTGGTCGCGAGCAACGCCGGCGGCATCCCGGAGGTGGTGGTTGATGGGGAGACGGGGTTTCTCGCTCCGGTAGGCGACGTGGCGACGATGACGCATCGGGCGCTCGAGGCGCTGCGCGATCCGGCGCGTCTCGAGACGTTGCGACGGGCTGCGGTCGCTCGCGCGGCGGAGTTCTGGGCGGACAAGGTGGTGCCGCACTACGAGCGGCTGTACGAGGACGTCCTGCGTGATTGATGGGTGGCGGCTCGTCCGCGGACACAATCTGTTGATCGCCGCGGCCGGCGTCCTGGCCGGTGGGTGGATCGCGCTTGGCCGCGTGACATTCCCCAATGTGCTCGTGTTTGCGGCCATCTCCGGGGTTGGTCTGGGCATGGCCGGAAACGTTGTGAACGACCTCCAGGACGCCGCTGCTGATCGTCTCAATCATCCCGGAGGGGAGCGGCCGCTGGCGGCCGGACGGATCACGCGCGATGCCGCCCACCTGCTCGTCTGGCTCGGCCTGATCGGTGGGCTTTCCGCGGCCGCCCTCGTCTCCGGGACTCAGCTCCTCGTGGGGATGGCGGCGCTGGCCCTGATGCTCGTGTACTCACCCGTCCTCAAGCAGGCGGGGTGGCCCGGCAATCTGGCCGTCGCGGCCGTCGCGGGCTTGCCGCCGTTCTACGGGGCGCTCAGTGTCGGTCAGCCGGTTGCGGGGCTCGTGCCGTGGGCCCTGGCGGCGTGGATTCACCTGGGCCGCGAGCTGGTCAAAGACGTGCAGGACGAAGCCGGGGACCGCCAAACCGGCCGGCGCACGCTCCCGATCCGGATCGGTCGGCCCAGGGCTGTGCGCGTCGCCTGGTGGACCTGTGTCGCATTCGTGCCATGGGCGTTTGTGCTCCCCGCTCTGGCCACATACTCCGGTCTCTATTACCCGGTGGCGGCCATTGCCGGGCTCGTCGTCCTGCTCGCCGCCGCTGCGCTGCGGCGCGACCGGCTCGCGGCGGCGAGCGGGCGGCTCAAGGTCGCGATGGTGATCGGGCTGGCGGCTCTCGTGTTGGGGAGGGTGGTGTGAACTACTGGCAGGCGGTCGTGCTGGGACTGGTGCAGGGGCTGACGGAGTTCCTTCCCGTGTCGAGCTCGGGTCATCTCGTCCTCGCCGAGGCACTGGTCGGCTTCACGCCACCGGGTGTGTTCGTCGAGGTGGTGCTCCACGTGGCGACGCTCGGCTCGGTGTTGCTCGTGTACGGGCGCCGCCTGTGGGAGCTGGCGCACGGCCTGCTGCGCTGGTCGCCCGATCCCGTGCGGTACGTGGTGTTACTCGTGGTGGCGACCATTCCGGCGGCCCTGGTCGGCTTGTTCTTCAAGAGCGCCATCGAAGCACGGTTCCATTCGCTGCCCTGGCTCGGGGTCGAGTTCATCCTGACCGGAATCATCCTGTGGTCCACACGGTGGTTCAGCGGCGACCGCCAGGTGCCGGGCGTCGGTGGAGCGGTGGGCATCGGTCTGGCGCAAGCATTCGCGATCTTGCCGGCCATTTCCCGCTCCGGCACGACCGTGGCCATGGGGATGTGGCTGCGGATGGCCCCTGCCGCCGCCGCCGAGTTCAGTTTTATCCTTTCGGTGCCGGTGATCGCCGGTGCCGCGCTGCTCGAGGGGCGTCACGCCACGGTCAATCTCGCCGAGGTGGGGCTCGGTCCGCTGCTGGTGAGCTTTGTGGTCTCGTTCGCCAGCGGCGTGTTTGCCATTCGGTTCCTGGTGGCGTTGTTGCGCCGCGGTCGCTTCTACGCGTTCGCCCCGTATTGCTGGGTCCTGGGGATCCTCACCCTCGTGTACGCGTTGTGGTTGGCGTAAGTCTCGACGACGTTCCGGCCGCCGTGCTGGCGCGTCGCTGGGGGGTGCCGCACTGCCACCTGGCGAGGCAGGTCGGCTCCACGCTCGACGTCGCCCACGACCTGGGCGAGGATGGGGCGCCCGCTGGAACGGTGGTCGTCGCCCTGGAGCAGACCGCCGGGCGGGGTCGCGAAGGCCGGGTGTGGCAGTCTCCACCGGGTGGAGTGTGGCTCGCCGTATTGCTGCGCCCGCGCAGCGCGGCGCTCGGCATTGTGTCGATCCGCGCCGGCCTCGTGCTCGCGGACGTCGTGGACGAGCTGCTGGGCGCACCGGCCGCACGGCTCAAGTGGCCCAACGACGTGCTGCTCGAGGATCGCAAGCTCGCCGGCGTGTTGTGTGAGGGGCGCTGGCAGGGCGACGCGCTCCTGTGGCTGACGGTCGGTCTCGGCGTGAACGTCGCCAACGAAATCCCGTCGACGCTGCGCGGCACGGCGATCGCCCTTTCCGAGCGGCTTCCCGGCGTGCGCCGCATCGACGTCCTCGACCGTCTTGTCCCGGCGTTGCCTCGATTGGCGACGCCCCACTCCGGCCTCAGCGAATCGGAATGCGCCGCGTACGCCGGGCGGGATTGGCTACGAGACCGCGAGCTGCGGCACCCCGTTGCCGGCCGCGCGGTAGGCCTGCGCACCGACGGCGCGTTGCTCGTCGAGACCGCCGCCGCGCGGACGGCGGTGGTGGAAGGCCACGTAGAATTGGCGTGATCTTCCTCCTATCTTAGCGGCCGATGCTGCTTGCGCTCGACGTCGGCAACACGGAGACCACTGTTGGCCTGTTTCAGGGCGAACAGCTGGCCGGCCATTGGCGCCTCACCACCACCACGGCGCGCACCCCGGACGAATGGGCCGCGCTGCTATCGGCATACCTGGCGAATGCCGGGCATTCACCGTCCGGGGTGCGGGCCGCGGTCGTCGCGTCCGTGGCGCCCCTCGTGACCCAGAGTCTGTGCGATGGTCTGGCTGCGGCGACCGGCGTGACCCCGCTATTGGTGGACGCCCGCTCGAAGCTGCCGATCCACCTCGATGTGGACGAGCCGCTCACGGTGGGCGCCGACCGCGTGGTCAACACGCTCGCCGCGGCGCACTTGTTCAAGCGCGATACGATCGTGGTGGACTTCGGGACCGCCACCACATTCGACTGCATCACCGCCGACGCACGTTTCATCGGTGGCGTGATCATGCCGGGGGTCCATACCGCGTCCGACGAATTGGTCCGCCGTACCGCGAAGCTCCCCGCGACGGAGCTCACGCCGCCGGAGCGGGTGATCGGGAAGCGGACCGAGGACTGCATTCGGGCCGGGGTGCTGTGGGGGACGGCCGATGCTGTGGACGGCATCATTCGCCGTATCCGCTCCGAGTGGCCCGTAACAGGGGGTGTCCCATTCGTGGTGGCGACCGGGGGTCTGGCCCCCCTGGTGGCTCCGCTGACCCGGGAAATCGAGTCGGTGCAACCCGACCTCACCCTCGTTGGGCTCCGCCTCGCCGCCCAGGCGCTGGGGCTTGGCTGGTAGGGCGGGGGGAGGTGCGCTAAATTAGGCCCGACCAACCGGATACCGAGAAGGAGCTGACCATGGCCACCAGTGCCGCGGCGACGACGGATCGATCCGATTTCCGTAACGTGCTCGTCAGTGGGACCAAAGTGGGCGTCGTGACTGGCATCGGCGTGGTGGCGTACCTGGTCTTGATTCGGTTCCTGCCCGCCGGTGTCCCCCGCGACGCGATCCTGAGCCTTCTGGTCCTCGCGACGGGGGCGCTCGTCAGCCTGTTGCCCGGAGAATGGGCGGGGGCGCGCAACACGGAAGGCATCGCCGGAGCAGCGGCGATCGGGCTCTGGGGCAGCATCGCATTCATGGCGATCGATGTCCTGCTGCTGCGCCCCTTCAAGGCGTTTCCGTGGACGTGGGATGCCATTGGGGGCGGCAGCACATGGTGGTACCTGCCCATCTGGTGGATGCTGGGGACGTTCCTCGCCTGGATGGGGGGGATGCTCACTGCCGGACGGCACGCGCGGGGGCCCACGACGCTGGCCGCCACGGCCATGCCGGTCGTGATCGGCGCGGTCGTGCTCGCCGTGGTGGGGAAGCTGGCCGGCCTCCCGGTCATCCTACCGGTGCTCGTCGGCGCGGCGTACACGGTGTCACTTGCGGTCCTGGCGCTCATATCGCTACGGAAAGCCTGAAGGGTGAGTCCCGGGGGGGAGGGGTGCCCCGCTGGCTGGCGCACGCGCTCGTCGTCGTCGGTTGGCTCCTCACACCGCTGTTGGCGTGGGGGGCTTCGTTTTTCGGCTTGTGGACCGGCGCTCACTTCGCCGGCCGATTCTCCCGCCCCATCGCGATGTTGGCTCCGGCGGTGCTCGGTGCCGCGCTGTTCGGCTTCGGCACGCTGTGGGCATGGGTGCGTTTCATGCGCCGCGTGCCGCATCTCCTGGCGCACCACATGGCGGCGCGACCCTCGACGGAGCAGCCCCCGATTGCGGACGCGTAAGCTACTGATCGCCGCCGCCGCCGCCGTCGCGGCCGCCGCCCCGCCCGTGACGGCGCAGCAGCGGGAGGTCGGGGTGTTGTACGGCAGTTGGACGGCGAGCCGCACCGTGAGTTACGAGGCGCGACTCGTCCGGCCGCTCGGTGGCTGGCTGCGTCACGGCGTCACGCTCCACGCGCTCATCGAACGCGACGCCGCCGGCCGAGATTTCTTTGGGGCGGGCTACGAGCTCCAGGTGGGACGCGGCCGCGCCACACTTGCTCCCTATGCCCTCTTGGGCGCCGCACTCGGCGTCGCCTCACAACCGTCACGGCAGGGGCTGGCGGCGCTGTGGTCGGCCGGCGCCGGCCTCGAGTGGCGTCCATTTTCCTTCGTCGCGCTGGGAGTCGAGGAGCGCTATCGGGTCAGCGACCGCGGGCCGCGGGGTTTCTGGCGGCCCGGCGAGCCACACAAGGGATGGGGAACCGCTGTCGGACTGTCGATCGCGGTGGGGGGCGGCCCCCGACGGTCGACGCGGGTGACGGCGGGAAGCGAAGCACCAGCCCCGCGCGCGACCCCTGCCGCGCCACCGCTTATGATCGTCGGCCGGGCATCGAATGTGGTGGAAACGGCGATTGCGCTCATCGGCAGCCCCTATTCCTGGGGGGGAACCGCGGAGAATGGCTTCGACTGTTCGGGGCTGATCCAGTATGCCTACGGGCGCCATGGTATCCGGCTGCCCCGCACGAGCCGCGCACAGGCGCTGCTCGGTACGGCGGTGCCGGTCCGGAACGACTCGCTCCAGCCCGGGGACATCCTGGCGTTCGCCGCGCGTGCGGGCGGTGCCGTGACCCACGTGGGGATGTACGTTGGGGAAGGGAAGTTTATCCACAGCTCCACGACCGGGGTGCGATTGTCGCGCCTCGATCTCTCCGATCCGGACGGGGCGTACTGGATTCCCAAATGGGTGGGGACGAGGAGAGTCCTGCCATGAGGCGCGCCGCCGGGGACCTGGGATCCCGCGTGCGCGGCTGCACGGTCGTCGTGTGCACCGGTGTGATCGCCTGCGCCCCAGGCCTTGCCTACCGCATGCCCACCTCGCTGCGGAGTTACGCCATGGTCGTGCCCGGGTCGGACAGCCTCAGCGATCAGCTGGCGCAGGCGTTTCGCCGTCGCGGCCTCAGCGTGCGCCGTCAGATTCGCGGTGGGGGCGGGCCTACTGCCGCGCTGGTCCATTTCACGTTTCGTGATCCCGGGGCGCCGATCTGGCTCCATGTCCGGCTGGCCGATACCCGGACCGGGGTGATCGTCGGGGCCGCGGCGATCTTGCTGGACTCGCTCTCGGGAGCGCAGGACGCGAGGGCCGATGCGATCCTCGACTCGCTCGGGCTTGGTCGCCGCCCGCTGCGCGAACCCTAAGACAGCCTTCGCGTTGCCAATCCGCGCGGGCCCTTGACAGGGGTCCTCGGACCGGAGAGATTCCTCCCTGCAAGTATTGGCACTCATCAACTGAGAGTGCTATCAGCATTATTTCATAATGACTTACGCGATTCTACTTCAGGTGGAGGCAGAGCACCATGGCTACTGCGACGAAGACGAAGTTGAAGATCTTCCCGCTCGCCGATCGAGTGGCAATCAGGCCGATGGAGGAGACCGAGCAGATGAAGGGTGGTCTCTACATCCCGGACACGGCGAAGGAAAAGCCGATCCAGGGCGAAGTCATCGCGGTCGGGCCCGGTCGGACGGAGAAGGGCGAGCGAGTCTCGATGGAGCTGAAGGTCGGGGACCGGGTCGTCTACGGGAAGTACAGCGGCACGCAGGTCGAGTTGAACGACGAAGAGATCATCCTGATCAAGGAAGCCGACGTCATCGCCAAGCTCAGCTGAGCGGGGAGGAATAGCATGGCTGCCAAGTATCTCGAATTCAACACGGAAGCCCGGTCGCGCCTGAAGCGGGGCGTGGACCAACTGGCCGCGGCGGTGAAGATCACCCTCGGTCCCAAGGGCCGCAACGTCGTCATCGACAAGAAATTCGGTAACCCGACGGTCACCAAGGACGGCGTCACCGTCGCCAAGGAAATCGAGCTCGAGGATGAGATCGAGAACATGGGCGCCCAGATGGTCAAGGAAGTGGCGACCAAGACGTCCGATCTCGCCGGTGACGGCACGACCACGGCGACAGTGCTGGCGCAGGCGATCTTCCGCGAGGGCCTGAAGTCGGTCACGGCGGGCGCCAACCCGATGTCATTGAAGCGCGGCATCGAGAAGGCGGTCGAGTTGGTGGTGGAGGAGCTGAAGAAGATTTCCGTGCCCACCAAGGGCCGCAAGGAAATCGCGCAGATCGGCACCATCTCCGCCAACGGCGACAAGGAAATCGGCGACAAGATCGCCGACGCGATGGAGAAGGTAGGCAAGGACGGCGTGATCACGGTGGAAGAGGCGAAGGGCCTCGAGACCACGCTGGAGACGGTGGAAGGCATGCAGTTCGACCGCGGCTACCTGTCGCCCTATTTCATCACCGACCCCGAGAAGATGGAGACCGTGCTCGAGGAGGCCTACATCCTGGTGCACGACAAGAAGATCTCCGCCATGAAGGACCTGCTCCCGGTGCTCGAGAAGGTGGCACAGTCGGGCAAGCCGCTGCTCATCATCGCCGAGGACGTGGAGGGTGAGGCCCTGGCGACGCTGGTGGTGAACAAGCTGCGCGGCACGCTCAAGGTGTGCGCGGTGAAGGCCCCCGGCTTTGGGGACCGGCGCAAGGAGATGTTGACGGATATCGCAACGCTCACCTCGAGCAAGGTGATCTCCGAGGAGCTGGGCTTCAAGCTCGAGAACGCCGTGTTGGGGGATCTCGGTACGTCCAAGCGGATCGTCGTGGACAAGGACAACACGACTCTGATCGGCGGGAAGGGCAAGCATGCCGACATCCAGGGCCGCATCAGCCAGATTCGTTCGGCGATCGAGAAGTCCACGTCGGACTACGACAAGGAAAAGCTGCAGGAGCGGCTCGCGAAGCTCGCCGGCGGTGTAGCGGTGATCAACGTGGGCGCGGCGACCGAGACCGAGATGAAGGAAAAGAAGGCTCGCGTCGAAGATGCGCTGCACGCGACCCGCGCCGCGGTCGAGGAGGGCATCGTGACGGGCGGCGGTGTCGCGCTCTTGTGGTGCCAGAAGGTCCTCGACAAGGTCCGGGGCGCCGATGAGGACGAGAAGACCGGCATCGAAATCGTGCAGCGCTCGCTCGAGGAGCCGATCCGGATGATCGTCCAGAATGCCGGCGCCGAGGGCGCGATCATCGTCGGTAAGGTGAAGGACGCCGCCAAGCTGAACTACGGCTACAACGCCCAGACCGACGAGTACGAGGACCTGGTTGCGGCCGGCGTCATCGACCCGACCAAGGTGACCCGTACCGCGCTGCAGAATGCCGCATCCATCGCAGGACTGCTCCTCACGACCGAGTGCGTCGTAGTGGAGAAGAAGGAGAAGGAGAAGGCTCCCCCGATGCCCGGCGGTGGCGGCATGGGTGGGATGTACTAGGAGGCGAAGACGCACAGGTAGGAACGAGAGGGAGCGGGGAGACCTGCTCCCTCTCGGTGTTTTCCCCACCATTCCTCGCTCTATGTCGAACCCCTTGTCGTTTAGTATCTTAGGGCCGTGACGACCCCTGCGGGTAGTCCCGCCGCACCAGAGCGGGCTGCGCCGGCGAGCATCGCCCCCGCGGCGGATCCCGGGGTGTCATCGGTCGAGTAGATTTCTCCGTACCCGTTTTGAACCGGAGCCGGACGTGCAACGCGCCTTCATGCTCGTGGTCCTCACCCTCACCGCCTCGACCCTCGCCGCACAAGCGCGGGCCAGGCAGCCGCGGCTCGACGGAAAGTGGGAAGCCAACACCGACGACGGGCCGCGCCTCATCATGGTGCGCGCCGACAGCTCCGCGCAGTTCGGCGACCAAGTCGCCCGCTGGCGCCTGGTCGGCGACAGCGTGTGGTTCGCCATGGGGGACGGCGTCTGGAGCGTGTACGGCTGGAAGATCGCGGGCGACAAGTTGACGATTTCGGGGGGCGATCTCGACAACCCGGTGTCGCTCCGGCGTGTCGGCGCGGCGACCGCGCGGCCGGACACGCTGGTGGTGCCGGATCCGCCGCCGGCGGACGCGCGAGCGTGGTAGCGGTCCTCCGCACGATCGCGCTACGTCGCCCACGTTGTCGTTGACCTGATCTTCACCTCGGCCGAGCGCCGGCTGCTCGGCGCGCTACATCTCCTTGCCCGGCTGGAGTAGTGCACCGTTTGCAGATCATTGGAAAGCTGCGCTGCCAGCCACGTGACCTACGCAGCGGCGCCGGATCCACCAGCACGACCCTGTTCCCACTGCGATGCGGCGGCCTGCCGGCCGCGCCTCTCCGAATGACACCACCCCCGTCCCTCCAAGAGAGTCGGCCGTCGCTTCTTGTGCAGCCTGTCTACCGCACGGCCAACTAGATGCGTTTCGGAATGGTGTCCGGGGCTTCGTCTTGAAAACTCAGCCGGTAGAAGACCTACTGCGAGCGATCCGCGAGGTTTCCTGCGGAGGCATCTACGTGG
>JBOHST010000346.1:0-8927 GCA_050733375.1 Gemmatimonadales bacterium | reverse complement strand
GCGGGATCGGGCCAACCGCGATCGACGCGGTGCTGGGAGTGGTGAAGGCGTATACGACGCGCGTCGGAAACGGTCCCCTGCCCACCGAGGCCGAGCCGGTCATGGCGCAGCGGATCCGCCAGCTGGGGGGCGAATTCGGGGCGACCACCGGCCGGCCGCGACGCTGCGGGTGGTTCGACGCGGTCGTCGTCCGGTACGCGGTGCGGGTGAACGGACTGACCGGCCTGGCGGTGACCAAGCTCGATGTGCTCGACTCATTCGCCGAGATCCCCGTGGCGGTCGGGTACCGAGTCGACGGGGCGCTGGTGGACAGCATGCCCGCCGACCTCGAACGCCTGGAGAGGATCGAGCCGGTGTACGAGACGCTCGGCGGCTGGCAGCAGCCCACGACGGGCGTGCGGCGCCTCGCCGATCTGCCGGCGACGGCGCGCGCCTACCTCGACCGGCTGCAAGATCTGGCTCACGCGCCGATCCGCTACGTGAGCGTGGGCACCCATCGAGACCAGATCATCGAAGTGACCTGAGCGGCAGGCAAAACGCCCCCCGGGGTTTCCCCCGGGAGGCCGGCCGACGCCCGTCTTCCAGCGCCCATGCTGAAGCGGGCGGCTCGACCTGGCGACCCTAATGGCAACAGCGGGGCCGGAACATAACCTTTGCACCTGCAACGACATACCTACATGGTGTGGAGCCGGAGCCACGGCGTTTTTCCGCATCCTGACGCAGGTTGCGGCGCGTGTGGCGTGGGTTGGGGTCGATTCGTACCCTTAGTGCCTCTATGACCCAGACGATTCTGGTCGCGCCCACCGCATTCAAAGGGACCATCGGTGCGCGTCAGGTCGCCGAGGCGCTCGCGGAGGGAGCGCGACGCGCGTTGCCGCACGCCATCGTGCTCGCCTGTCCGGTCGCCGACGGCGGCGATGGACTGCTCGACGCGGTGCTCGAGCCTACGGCGTTGCGCGAGCACGTCGCGGTGACGGGGCCCCTGGGCGCGCCGGTGCAGGCCGAGCTCGGTTGGATCGATGCCGAGACGGCGATCTTCGAGTGCGCCAGCGCATGCGGGATCGGACTGCTCCCGCTGGACCGGCGCAATCCGCTCGAGGCCACGAGTCGTGGCGTGGGCGAGCTCATGGTCGAAGCGGTGGATCGCGGGGCCGTGACCGTCGTGGTAGGGCTCGGTGGGTCGGCGAGCGTGGACGGCGGGGTCGGGGCGGCGCGCGGACTGGGGTGGACGTTCAGCGACGTGAACGGCAGCGCGTTGCCGGAAGGCGGCGCGGCGCTCGCGACGCTCGCTGATTTGACGGCGGGGTGGGGAGCCGCGAAGCGCGTGGTGGCGCTGACCGATGTGCACACGCCGCTGGTCGGGCCGGATGGTGCGGCGCCGCTGTTCGCGCCGCAGAAGGGCGCGTCGCCGGCTGATGTGGCGTTGCTCGCGACGGGCCTGGAGCGACTGGCGGCGGCGATGGCCGGGCACGGCCGGCCGGAGCTCGCCACCATTCCGGGTGGAGGGGCGGCGGGCGGCCTCGGCGCCGGACTCGTCTTCTTCGCTCGGGCGGAGCTGGTTCCTGGCGCGGCATGGGTGCTGGACCGAGTCGGCTTCGACGCCGCCCTCGCCAAAGCCGATCTCGTGATCACCGGGGAAGGGGTGTTCGACAAGACCTCGCTGCTCGGCAAGGCCACCGGCGAGGTGCTGCAGCGCGCCCAAGTTGCGCGCAAGCGCAGCGCGGTGGTCGCGGGACGCGTGTCGGACGCGGCCGGGGTGCATGCGGTGACGAGCGGCGGCGCGATGCTCGACGCCGCGGGCCTCGCCGTGCTCGGCGAGCGCGCCACGCGGGAGGCACTCGGGTTGCCCGCCCCCTGAGGCGTTTCTATACTTCCCCGCTCCTATGCCCCCTGCCGACAACGTGATGGACAAGCTCGTTTCGCTCGCCAAGCGACGTGGCTTCGTATTCCAATCCTCGGAGATCTACGGCGGCCTCGGCTCCGTCTGGGACTACGGCCCCCTGGGCGTCGAGCTCAAGCAGAATATCAAAGAGTGCTGGTGGCGCTCGATGGTGCACGAGCGCGAGGACATCGAGGGGCTCGACGCGGCGATCCTGATGCACCCCAAGGCCTGGGAGGCGTCCGGCCACGTCGCCGGGTTCACCGACCCCCTGGTGGACTGCAAGCATTGCAAGAACCGATTCCGCGCCGACGACCCGCGCATCAAGGGCACGCCGGGACAGCCGGACGCCCAGTGCCCTGCCTGCGGCACCAAGGGGACGTTGACCGCTCCGCGGCTGTTCAACCTGATGTTCAAGACCTTCATGGGGCCGGTGGAGGAATCGGCGGCGGTCGTGTACCTCCGGCCCGAGACGGCGCAGGGGATCTACGTCAACTACCTCAACGTGCAGCAGTCCTCGCGCCAGAAGCTGCCCTTCGGGATCGCCCAGATCGGCAAGGCATTTCGCAACGAGATTACCCCGGGGAACTTCACGTTCCGCACCCGGGAGTTCGAGCAGATGGAGATGCAGTTCTTCGTCAAACCGGAGAGCGCGGACGAGTGGTTCGAGTTCTGGCGTCACGAGCGGCTCAAATGGCACCAGTCGCTGGGAGTGCGGTCCGAGAAGCTCCGCTTCCACCAACACGGCCCGGACGAGCTGGCGCATTACGCCAAGGACGCCTACGACATCGAATACGAATTCCCGTTTGGGTGGCACGAATTCGAGGGGATCCACAACCGCACCAACTTCGACCTGTCCCGCCACCAGGAGGCTTCCGGGAAGAAGCTCGAGTATCTCGACCCGGCGACCAACGAGCGGTTCATCCCCTTCGTCGTCGAGACCTCGCTGGGCGCTGACCGCACCGCTCTCGTCGTGATGTGCGACGCCTATCACGAGGAGGAGATCGACGGTGAGAAGCGCGTCGTGATGCGCTTCCGTCCCGCCATCGCGCCCCTCAAGGCGGCGGTATTTCCGCTCGTCAACAAGGACGGTATGCCGGAGTTGGCCCGGCGGATTCACGACGGGCTGCGGAAGCGCTTCCATGTGTTCTACGATGACGGCGGGTCGATCGGCCGGCGCTATCGGCGCCAGGACGAAGCCGGCACGCCATTCGGCATCACCGTGGACGGCCAGTCAACTCAGGACCAGACGGTCACGGTGCGCGACCGGGACACGCTGCAGCAGGTGCGGGTGGCGGCCGACCGGTTGGTGGAGCATCTCACGGATAAGCTGCAGGGATAGCGACCTCGGCTCAGCATGCTGTTCGAGGATTTTCGCTCCCTGGTGCGCCGCCTCCAGGCCGACATCCCCCCGCAATTCCAAGGCGGCATCGTGGAGGTCGAGGTCAGTCCCAAGACGGTCCCGCATCCGGTACGCGCCGAGATCTACACCCTCGGCGAATGCATCCCGCTGGAGTGGAGCGGCTCGGGCAGCGATCTTCAGTCCCGCGTCGTGCTGTATCACGGGTCGTTTGCCGCCCTGGCTCGGCTGGGCGATTTCGACTGGCGTGCAGAAGCGTGGGAGACGCTCACCCACGAGCTGCGGCACCACCTCGAGTGGCAGGCCGATCTGGCGGGGCTCGAGGCGTACGACTGGGCCGCGGAGCAGAACTTCGCGCGCGCGGACGGCGAGCTGTTCGATCCGGTGTTCTACCGCAATGGCGAGACGGTCGCCGCGGGCGTGTTCAAGGTTGAGGACGACGTCTTCCTGGAAGGCGATCCGGCCCAGGTGACCGGCGACCGATACGAGCTCGTCTGGCACGGACGGCGCTACCGGGCGCCGGTGGTGGCCGTGGAACGGCGCGCGTGGCGCTTCATCACGCTGGAGGCGCTCGACGAACCGCCGCCCGGCGACGCGGTGCTGGTGTTTCCGGGCCGGACGTCGGCGCTCGATGTGCTGCGCCGGCTGGCGGCGCCGGTGTCACAGGCCGTGACGGTGGAGCGGCTCGATGGCTAAGCGGGTGTATCTGCTGACACGCGAGTTGCTGTTTCGCTCGAAGCTCGCGGGAGTGGTCACGGCGGGGGGCGCGGAGCTCACGCGCGATGCCGCGGCGAGCGAGCTGGGGGTGATCGAGATCGAGGCGACCGGGTGGGAGGAACGGATTCTGGAATTCAGCGGCCGCGGTGTCCCGGTGCTCGCCTTCGGCTCGCATGTGCACGCCGAGCTGTTGCGCCGGGCGCGGGCGCTCGGCGCGGATGCGGTGCCCAACTCGCAGGTCGAGCACCGCCTCGCCGCGCTCCTCGGTTAGAGTGGTTGCGACCTCAAGTATGCCGCCGTGCCGTTGCCTGACTCCTCCGAGTCGCCTGAACCGCAAGAGCCGACAGCGGTGTCATTCCGAACGGAGCGAAGCGAAGTGAGCGGGACCCCTCCTAGATGTCGAGTTGGCAACTTGTTATGATCAAGTTGGCAGACAGACTGTCAGTCTTTCCCAGACCGACGCCGATCCTGGAGCACTTCGTGAACCTCACGCACACGCTTTGGGCTGCCGGCCTTTGGCTTGCGCTGGCCGGCCCAGTGGCGGCACGACAGGCCGCCCCCGCCCCCGCCCCGGCCCCCGCCCCGGCCCCCGCGCCCTATCGCTTGTACGTGGTGAGCGAGTCGGGAGACCTCGTCAGCGTGCTGGCATGGGATGGCGCCACTCTCAAGACGCTCAAGACCGTGACGGTGGGCGTGATGCCGGCCGATATCGACGGGCCGCACAACATCACGCTGTCGCCGGACGGCCGATTCTACTACGTGTCGATCGCTCACGGAACGCCCTACGGCTCGCTCTGGAAGATGGCCGTGGACGGCGACACGCTGCTCGGCCGCGCGCCGGTCGAGATGTTCCCGACCACCATCTCGGTAACGCCCGACGGCGAGCTGGCGTTCGTGGCCAACTCGGATTTTCACGGCGACCACCCGCGCACCAACGTGGTGACGGTGGTGTACACGCCGCGGATGACGCCGCTCACGCACATCGCCGCGTGCGACATGCCGCACGGCGTCAAAGTGAACCACGCCGGCACGTTCATCTACGTCACGTGCATGAATTCCGACGAGGTGCTGGAGGTCGACCGCCAGTCCCTCGCGATCACCCGGCGCCACAAGACGGGGGAGGGGATGGGGGGCCACGCTATGGCGGGGACGAGTGCCGCGGCCGCCGCCGGCCCGGCGCACGACTGCTCGCCGACGTTCGTGTCCCTGTCGGCTGACGACAAGCGCCTGTACGTTGCCTGCAATCACGGCAATACGCTCCAGGTGCTCGACGCCGCGACGTTCGGCCTGGTGAAGGACATTCCCACCGGCACCGGCGCCTACAACGTGGAGCCGTCGCCCGACGGGCGGTGGGTCGTCGTGACCAACAAGAAGGCGCAGAGTGTGTCGATCATCTCGGCGGATTCGCTGGTCGAGGTGGCCCGCATCTCGACTACCAAGAAGATCCCGCACGGGATCGCCTTTTCGCCGGACGGGCGCTACGCCTTCGTCACCCAGGAGAGCGTCGGCGTGGACCCCGGCGCGGTGGACGTGATCGATCTCACGACCCGGACGAAAGTGGCCAGCGCCCCGGTTCCGCTGCAGCCGACCGGTATCGCCGTGCTGCGGCTGCCATGACCCATACGACGACCGTGGCGCTCCCGCCCGCCGAAGTGCTGGCCCGCATCAAGAGCTATTTCGCCGATCGGCTGCCTCACAACGCGGCGTTCGTGGAGCTGGAAGGACCGCAGTACGTCGTGCTGCGCGGCCAGGGCGGTGAGGAGGTGGTGTTCAACGCGACCCCGGGCGAGGGTGGGGTCACGCGTGTCCGGGCCTCCACGCTGTTCTTCGACCAGGCCGTGGACCGCTTCTTCTCGACCCTGCCACTCGCGAGCGAGGTCGAGGTCGCGTGACGGCCAACGCCCCGAAGGACCTGCCTGCCGCTGAGCGCTTTGCCGTGCGGGTCATGGTGACCGACGCGTGGGACCAGGTGTTTCTCGCGGTGGCGCCGGGTACCTCGGTCGCCGAGCTGAAGCGTCAGGCGCTGGCGCGCGCGCTGAAGCGCAGCGACGTCGCCGACGACTACATCGTCAAGTTCCACGGCGCCCAGCTGCTCGACGAATCGGTGACGCTCGGCAGTCTGGGGGCCCGGGCCAACGCCCCGTTCATCATCCTGCCGTCCCGGCGGCGCGCGGTGCGGTGACCGTCCCCGGCCGCGCCCTCAGGACCGCCGCCATCGGGTTCTTCCTGTTGGACGCCGTCCTGCTCGTGTGGGCGGGCCTCGAGACGCGCCGCACCGGACTGCTGGTGGGTGGGCTCGTCTGCGCCGCGTCGGCCGCGATCGTCGCGCTGTTGTGGCGGCGCTACCGCCGCGCACTGACCGAGATCGAGGCGAGCCGGCGCGAGATGGTTGAGCAGGTGGAATCCATCCGGCGGTTGTTGAACGAGAGCCGTCAGCAGAACTAGCGGCGCCTTCGCCGTCTCCCATGTCTACGGTCGTCGTCTACCACCCCGCCACGCGCCTGCACCAGGCGTGGGCCGGGCACCCCGAGCGCCCGGAGCGCATCGCCGTGGTGCTCGAGGCGCTGCGGGCGCCCGCGTTGGCTGCGCTCGTCACCTGGGTCGAGGCGGCGCCTGCCGAGCGGGAGGCGCTCGAACGGGTGCATCCGGCCGGCTATCTGGACGCCCTCGAGGCGCTGGCGGCTGCGGGCGGCGGACCGATCGATGGGGACACCTACCTGGGACCGCGGAGCTGGGACGCGGCTCGGGCCGCGGCGGGGGTGGCGTTGCGGGCGGTTGAGGTCGCGCTGGCGGGCGGCACCGCCTTCGGTGCGACGCGTCCGCCCGGGCATCACGCCTCGGCCGAGCGCGCGATGGGGTTCTGCTTCGTCAACAACGTGGTCGTGGCCGCGCGCCACGCGCAGGCCCTGGGCGCCGCGCGGGTGCTGATCGTGGACTGGGACGTGCACCACGGCAACGGCACCCAGGCGCTGGTCGAGACCGACCCGTCGATTCGCTACGTCTCGCTGCACCAGTTTCCCTGGTATCCGGGAACCGGTGCGGTGAGCGAGCGCGGCGTGGGGAACGTCTTCAACGTCCCGCGCCCGCCCGGCCTGCCGCGCTTCACCTACGTGTGGGACCTGATCACGGCCGTGGACGCCGCTTTGGCTGGCTGGACGCCCGACGTGCTGCTCGTGAGCGCGGGCTTCGACTCGCTCGCCGGCGATCCGCTGGGCGGGTTCTCCCTGCTCCCGGAGGACGTGGGGACATGGACCGCCGAGCTGCGGACGCGGCTCGCCGGCCGGCCGATGATCGCGGTGCTCGAGGGTGGCTATCGGCTGGACCTCCTCGGCGCGGGTGTCACGGCCATGGTGCGCGAGCTTGCCTGACTCGGCCCCGGCCCCCGATACTTGAGTCGTGACCACGACCACCGCGCCCCAGACCTCCAAACACTGGCCGGCCAGCCTGTACCGGCGCCCCGACGGCGTCCTGGAGCAGGACCTCCCGCCATCTCGCATCCGCGAGATCGTGGACCAGGGGGACGGCGAGCTGTGGGTGGACATCGACAGCATCGACTTTCACCAGCACGCGCTGCTCGAAAAGGTGTTCGGGTTCCACCCGCTGGCGATCGAGGACACGCTCTCGCCCGGCTCGCGGGTAAAGCTCGAGGAGTACGACCGCTACCTCTTCGCGGTGGTGTCGGGGATCCGGTTCGATCGCGCCACCCCGGACCCGTTCGACCTCGAGACGTTCAATCTCTACTTCTTTCTCGGCAAGAATTTCCTCGTCACCGTCCACGCCGTTGCCAGCCCGAGCTGCGACTCGACGCGCGACCGACTGATGCGCAACCCGGACCTGCTCGGGCGGGGCGCCGAGATGACGATGCACGCCATTATCGACCAGGCGGTGGATGCGTATTTCCCGATCGTGGAGCAGCTGAACGATCTGGTGGACGGCCTGGAGGAGAAGCTGTTCGAGGCGTTCGATGAGCGACTGATCCACGAGATCTTCAAGGCGAAGCGTTCGGCGTTCGCATTTCGCCGGCACATCGGGCCGCTGCGCGAAGTGCTCAACGTGCTCACCAACCGCCCCTCGGTCTACATCCGGTCCGAGACGCAGCTCTACTACCGGGACGTGTACGATCACACCATCCGCATCATGGAATCGGTGGACGCGACGCGAGACCTGATGGCGGGCGTGCTCGAGACCTACCTGTCGCAGACGAACAACCGGATGAACAAGGTGATGAAGCAGTTGTCGGTCGTGGCGACGATCGCGCTGCCGCTGATCGTGGTCGGGGGCATCTACGGAATGAACTTCGCCCACCTGCCCCTCACCGATCACCCCTGGGGCTTTTACTGGGCTCTCGGCTCGATGGGCGCCATCTCGGGGGCTATGATCTGGTGGTTGAAGAAAAACAAATGGCTCTGACGCTCGCCACCGCAACCATCACGCTCCAAACGAAACACCCGTTCATCATCGCGCGCGGGGGGCGCAGCGCCTACGAAGTGGTCTGGGCGCGCCTCACCGACGCGGACGGCGTGGAAGGGTGGGGCGAGGCGTCGCCGTCATCGTACTACGGGGAGAACACCGAGACGGTGCTGGCCACGCTTACGACGCTGGCCGGCCACCTCCCCAAGGACCCTTTCGATCTCGAGGCCGCCGAGCGGCGCTTCGAGCGGGTCGTGCCCAAGAACGGCGCCGCGCGGGCCGCGCTGTCCGGCGCGCTGCATGACCTCGTCGGGAAGCGGCTGGGGCAACCGCTGTGGCGGTTGTGGGGCCTCGATCCGATGCAGGCGCCCCAATCGTCGTACACGATCGGCATCGACACCCCCGAGAAGCTGCGCGTGAAGGTGCAGGAAGCGGCCGACTACCCCATTCTCAAGATCAAGCTCGGCACCGACCACGACGAGGACCTGTTGCGGACGATCCGCGCGGTGACCGACAAGCCGATTCGCGTGGACGCCAACGCCGGCTGGACGCGCGAGCGGG
>JBOHST010000345.1:0-3999 GCA_050733375.1 Gemmatimonadales bacterium | reverse complement strand
GCCTCACGCGCCAACAAGGGGCGATGTGGCACTCCCTGCGCCGGAAGTGGGCGACGGAGCGGAAGGGCTACCCGATCAAGGATGTGACGTTTGCCGGTGGGTGGCGGACTGAGCGGACCGTACTCAGTTCCTACCAGCAGGCAGACGCGGAAACGGTACGGCAGGTGGTGCTGCACCCGACGCACCGGGTGGTGAGTCGTTAGAGCACAGGAAACTCACACGGTTACTCACACCACCGGCAGGGGACAAAAACGGCCCCATCGCGGAAGTCGCGACAGGGCCTTGGGTTCAGACGATGGAGCGGATGGGATTCGAACCCACGACCCCCTGGTTGCAAACCAGGTGCTCTCCCACCTGAGCTACCGCCCCCGACCACAAAGTAATGGGATAGAGAACAAAGGGGTGAGGCGGCGAGTAGACGCCGAGCCGCTAAGCCGCTGAGTGGTGGCGAGGGACTAGGAAGGAGTAGGTCTTGTCCTTAGTGCTACCGCCTTAACCCCTCGTGGCGGCTTTGCGGCTCGGCGTCTCCCCAATCGTCTCGACGTCTACGTCCTTCACCGCGGCGGAATGACTTGTGTCACGCGCCCCACCTCGTCGACCACGGCGATCGGCCAGCGCAGGATGTCGTCGCCCAGTGGACGGACGCGACTCGGGCCGGCGCGCAACGCCAGCGAGAGGACAAACGCGTCCGACGCGGCGTAGTTCACGCGATACCCGAGGTCGCCCATCGAGGCGGTCGTCGTCACGCTCAACGGGTTGGCGCCGGAGTTGAGAAATCCCGTCATCAGCTCCGTATCGAACACCGACTCGCGCCAGTGCGAGTTTCGCGTGCCGGAGCCGCAGCAGTTCTCCACCGGTACCTTGGCCCCGGCGCTGTAGCCAGCGCCGCCGACGCGGTCGAATGCCGCGAGCGCCTCCACCCCCACGAAGTGGGGATCCGAACCATTCGATCCGACCAGCAAGGAACCCCACCGCGTCCCGAGTCCGAGCACGTGGCCCATCTCGTGTAGGATCACGAACCCGAGCTCTTCCGCGCTCTCGAGGTCGGCGACGTCCGCTGAGTCGAACAGCATCACGCCCATGACGGGAAAGCGACCGGTCGGCCGCACGACACAGGGGCCCGCCTGGCCCAGCACCCCGCCGGGCCCATCGATCGAGTCGATGCTCGCGAAGATGACGACGTCGTCCACCGTCTCGTCGCTCACCGGCAAACTGCCACCGCAGGCGCCGGCGCTCACGGCTTGGCTCGGCACGTCCCCGAAAATCAGGGTTTCCCACCGACCCGCGGCGGTGGTGAACGCCGCCCGCCGCGACGGTGAAACGGCCGTGAGGAATCGCAACTCGATGTCATAGGCGGCGCTGGCGCCGGTGGCGGTGAACGTCGCGGGGTTGCCGAGGATCGCAGCGGTGTCCAGCACCGTCGCGGTGAGCGTGTTCGCCCCGAGGGTGAGGCTCCATGAGCCGACCCGCGCCACGCCGAATGCGTCGGTGACGGCGTTCGCGCCGGAAATCCCACCACCGCCGCCCGTCACCGCAAAGCTGACCGACGTGCCGGCGATCGGGCTGCCGCTCGTGTCGATCAGCTGCACGGCCGGCGGCACGTTGACCGGGAATCCCACGAGTCCGGTTTGGGTGTCGCCGGCGAACTTGCTCACACCGGGGACGCTGCCGGAACTGATGCCCGCGGCGGTGAAGGCGGCGGGATTGCCGGCGATGCCGGTGCCGGAGACCGTGGCGGTCAGCGTATTCGGTCCCACCGCGGCGCCGATCGTCCACACGACCGAGGCGCGCCCGAACGCGTCCGTCGTATCGGCCGCGGCGGCCAGGCTGCCGCCGCCCTGCGTCACCGCGAAGCTCACGATGACGCCGGGGATCCCGTGCCCGAGCGCATCGTTCAGCTGCACGACCACCGGCGCCGAGAGCGTCCCGGCCACGGTGTCGGTCTGGAGGTCGCCCGAAACCTTCGCCAGCTGCGCGGGGATCTGCGTGACGCTCAAGCCGGCGCTCCCCACGAGCGGCCCGGTAGGTCCCGCAATGAGGGCCTGGACCGGCGTGCCGCCAACGCCGGTGGCGGTGACGAGACCGGCGCCGTCGATCGTCGCCACGCTGGCAATTGTGGTGGACCACGTCACCGTGGCTCCAGCGATCGCATCGCCGCGTTGGTCCAGCACCGCGGCGCTGAACTGCTGTGTAGCGCCGATGGCGGTGAGCAGCACCGTGTCGGGACTGACGACGACCGACGTCGGCACCGGCACGAATGGCTCTGTTCCTTTGCAGGCAGCCAGAACCAAGACGGCTCCAATCCAGACGGCGCGACGATCCATGACAGAACCTAGGAACGTGCGAACCGGGTAACAAGGACATGCAGCACAGTGGCACGATCGGGTGAACGGCGACACATTGCGCCGGTGCGCCGGGTCACCGTCTTCGCACTGAGCTGCGCCGCAATCGCCTGTGGGCCGCGCGAGCGGCCGTTGCGCCTCGGCACCACGACGACGGTCGCGCAATCCGGGATGCTCGCCGTGGGCGAATCGCTGTGGACCGGGCCGCCGCTCGCCACCGTCATCGGCCCCTCCGGGCAAATCCTGCACTCCGCGGTTCAAGGAGACCTCGACCTGGTGCTGACGCATGCACCGGCGCTCCAGGCGAAATTCCTGACGGGCGCCGTCGCGCTCGCCCGCTGCCCGTTCGTCACCAGTCGGTTCGCCGTCGTCGGCCCTGCCGCCGACCCGGCCGGCATCGCCGCCGCTCGCTCGGCGGCAGATGCATTCCGGCGCATCGCGGCGCGCGGCGCGCGGTTCGTGTCGCGCGGCGATTCGTCCGGCACCCATGAGCGGGAGCTCGCCGTGTGGCGCGCCGCGAAGATCGACCCGGTAGGAAAGCCCTGGTACCTCGAGTCCGGCACGGACCAGACCACGACGCTACAGCTCGCCGACGAGCGCGACGCCTATGCGCTGGGCGATCTGCCGACGCTCGCCGGACTCCCTCGGCTGAGCCTGCGCCCGCTGTTCAGCGCCGATTCGAGCCTGCTCAACCGGTACACGATCACCCTGGTGCGCACTGCGGCCGCTCACCCGGCGGCGCGCGACTTTCTGGCATGGGCGCTCGACACCTGGCGCGCCCGCGTGCTCGCGATCCCGCTTCCGAATGGCGCGGCGGCGTTCGAGCCCTCAGCCGGGACGTGCGAGCCCCGCGCTGGGTTCCGCTAACAGGGTGCTGAAGTGGGCGCCAGGACGACGTGGCGCACGGCGTCCGCATCCGTCCCCTTTTCCCGTCCCCTGAAGGGGCGGCTCGGCCGAACAGGGCGTCCTTAAGGACGCGTCGCTTGCGCCGAGCCGGGCCTTCAGGCCACGGATCGAGCGGCCGGGGACGGGTTACCGTGGGATACCACAATGCAAAGCGGGGCCTGGGACGACAGCCGTCCCAGACCCTGTCGGTTGCTGCCGTTGACTACTGTGTAACCGTCAGGAGGTAGCCCAAGAGCTGTCGCAAGGTGAAGGGTGTCGTCGACACGGCCACTTGCTGCAGCGTGGCGCTGTACTGCGCCGCCTGCCTGGTGTCGTCCACCTGCAGCGTGAGAATCGTCCCGGTAGACAACGTGCCCGTCAACGCGATGGTGGCGGTCGTTGTCGAGACCGGCCCACCCCACAGGGTGAGACCGGCAGCGGGAGTCACCGATCCCGGCACGGCGGGCCCCGACAGCACGATGATCGCGGCCCCGTCCAGGCCGCTGTTGGGCGTCGTGAGGCTGACCGTGAGCGTGCCGGCGGTGGGGCCGGTGCCGTCGCCCCCGCACGCGATCAGCAGCGTGACGGCGGCAGCGGCGATGCTACGGCGGAGCGCGGTCATGGCCGGTCTCCTTTCCCGGCCATGATGACCGGTGGGGCCGGTGTCGCGCCCGTGGCCTGCACCCACGCGAGGAAGTCACCGACGTCGAAGCTGTTGTTCTGGTTGCCGAGCAGATCGAGGTACTTCAGATCGTCGGCGGAGAGTGCGCCG
>JBOHST010000344.1:0-24382 GCA_050733375.1 Gemmatimonadales bacterium | reverse complement strand
CACGGGCCCGCTCTTCGGGATCCATGTCGAGCAGATCCTTTCCTTCGTAGCGCGCCGTCCCCGTCGTCACCTGGTAGGCCGGGTGGCCGGCCAGCACCTGGGCGAGTGTGCTCTTGCCGGAGCCGTTCGGACCCATGATGGCGTGGACTTCGCCCGCGGCGACGTTCAAGCTCACGCCACGGAGGATCTCGTTGCCTTCGACGGAGGCGTGGAGGTCTTTGATCTCGAGCACGGTCATCCGACGCTGCCTTCGAGAGAGATGCCAAGGAGGTTCTGGGCTTCGACAGCGAATTCCATCGGCAGCTCCTTGAACACCTCCTTGCAGAAGCCGTTCACGATCATCGACACCGCATCCTCGGCCGACAGGCCGCGCTGTTTACAGTAAAAGATCTGGTCTTCGCCGATCTTGGACGTGGAGGCCTCATGCTCCATGATCGCCGTGCTGTTGCGCACGTCGATGTAGGGGAACGTATGGGCGCCACACTGGTCGCCGATCAGCATCGAATCGCATTGCGAGTAGTTGCGGGCGCCCGTGGCGCCCTTCATGATCTTCACGAGGCCACGATAGGTGTTTTGGCCATGCCCGGCCGAGATGCCCTTCGAGACGATGGTGCTCTTCGTGTTCTTGCCGATGTGGATCATCTTCGTCCCGGTATCGGCTTGCTGGCGGTGGTTCGTCACCGCGACCGAATAGAATTCCCCGATCGAGCCGTCACCCTGCAGAATGCACCCGGGGTATTTCCAGGTGATCGCCGAGCCGGTCTCGACCTGGGTCCAGGAGATCTTGGAGTTTGTGCCGCGGCACGCGCCGCGCTTGGTGACGAAGTTGAAGATCCCGCCTTTGCCCTCCTCGTCGCCCGGATACCAGTTCTGGATGGTCGAGTACTTGATCTGCGCGTGGTCGAGCGCCACCAGCTCCACCACTGCAGCGTGCAGCTGGTTCTCGTCGCGCGTCGGGGCAGAGCAGCCCTCGAGGTAGGACACGTAGCTGCCCTCCTCGGCGATGATCAGCGTGCGCTCGAACTGACCCGTGGAAGACGCGTTGATCCGGAAGTAGGTGGACAACTCGAGCGGACAGCGCACCCCCTTCGGGATGTAGGCGAACGACCCATCGGTAAACACCGCCGAGTTCAGCGCCGCGAAGAAGTTGTCATTGGTCGGGACGACCGTGCCCAGGTATGCGCGCACCAGATCCGGGTGCTCGCGAATCGCCTCCGAAATAGGGCAGAAGATGACCCCGTGCTTGGCCAACTCCGCGCGGAATGTCGTTGCGACCGATACCGAGTCGAACACCGCGTCCACCGCTACGCCCGCGAGTCGCTTCTGCTCGGCGATGGGGATCCCCAGCTTCTCGAACGTCTCGAGCAGCTTGGGGTCCACCTGATCCAAGCTGGCGACCGTGGGCCGCTGCTTGGGGGCCGCGTAGTAACTGATGGCCTGGTAGTTGATCGGCCCGTACTTCACGTTGGCCCACGTCGGCTCGGTCATCTGGGTCCAGTAGCGGTACGCCTTGAGCCGCCACTCGAGCATCCACTCGGGCTCACCCTTCTTGTTGGAGATGAGGCGAATGACGTCCTCGTTCAAGCCGGGCGGAACCGTTTCG
The DNA here is from genome assembly GCA_050733375.1 of Gemmatimonadales bacterium. Classification (GTDB taxonomy): domain Bacteria; phylum Gemmatimonadota; class Gemmatimonadetes; order Gemmatimonadales; family GWC2-71-9; genus DASTHG01. The sequence continues at coordinate 22,779 of JBOHST010000344.1, read as the reverse complement.
GACTCGATATCGGTGACGAAGCCGTACTTGTACGGCTGCAGGACTTGGGCTTCGATGGAGGTCATGCCGGCTCTCCGGGCGGTGCCGATGCCGCAGGCGCGTCGAAGGTGATGGCGTATTCGCAGGCATTGCAGCCGCCGACGATATGGGCCGTGCGCTCGACCGTCGCGGCGAGCACCGTCTGGAGGAATTTCGCCTCCGCCGCGCACACTTCCGGGAAGCGTTCGGCCACGGACCGGATGGCGCAGTTGTGTTCGGCGAGGCGGAACGCGCCGTTCCGCTCGTCCACTTCGGCCATGTATCCGGCCTCGCTCATGACCCGCGCGACGGCATCGAGGCGCCGCTCAGGAGCGACCCCATCGAGCTCGGCCTGCAGCTTTCGGGTGAGGTCGGAATAGTGGTCGTCGAACATCCCCACCGCGGCCTCTCGACCCTGCTTTGTGGCGACGCGCTCGAGCAGCTCGGTCAGCGTTTGCTCGTATCGCTTGGGGAAGAGGGCCTCGCCCTCCGACGTCAGGCGGAACGCAAAGGTGGGCGCGCCCACGCCGCGCTGCTCGCGTCCATAGGTGACGAGCGCCTCGGCCTCGAGCTCCTTGAGGTGATGACGTACGGCGTTGGGCGACACGCGCAGCTTCTCCGCCAGCTGCCTGGCGGTGAGGGGTTGCGCGCGTTTCAGCTCGAGCAGGACTTCGCCTCGCAGGCCTTTGTGGGCGGCCAGAGCCAGCAGTGGAGGTGTCATTACCGGGCAACGTACGGCGCGTTTTGGTGATTGTCAACTAAATCCAATGATTTGTTTGCGAATCCAGAACTGGCTGTGGCACAGCAAGTTACATCGAACAGACTGACCATTCTCGTGCCTCGATCGCTGCCGCAAGTCGTTTGTCGTTCTTGACAACCGACCGGATGTAAACGATTACAGTCTCAGCCACACAGAACGAGGGCACCCGGTGGTCACCATCAGAGAGGTCGCCAGGGGAGCCGGTGTTTCCGTGGCCACCGTCTCTCGCGTCTACAACCACAGCCACCACGTCCGAGAAGAAACCCGCCAGCGCGTGCGCCGCACGGTGCAGCACCTCGGCTATAGCCCGCATGGCGCCGCGCGCAGTCTCGTCACCAACCGCACCCACACGATCGGGGTTTTGCTTCCCGACCTCTACGGCGAATTCTTTTCCGAGCTGATCCGCGGCATCGACCAGGCCGCGCAGGCGCGCGGCTACCATCTGCTCGTATCCAGCGCGCGCTCTCATGGAGATTCGCCTGAGCCGGTGCTGCGCTCGATGCGCGGCCGGGTGGACGGGTTGATTCTCATGACTCCCGACCTCGACGCGGCCAGCGCCGGACGGAGCCTGCCGGCAGGATTCCCCGTGGTGTTGCTCAACTGTCCACCGAGCGATGCCCCGTGCGACAGTCTCGGCATTGCCAACTTCGAAGGTGCTCGGGCGATGATCCGGCACCTCGCGACCGTGGGGCATCGCCGCATCGCGATCATCTGCGGGGACGCCAGGAATTTCGATGCCGCCGAGCGTCTGCGCGGCTATCGGGCCGCGGTTGCCGAGCTGGGCCTCGAGGCGGACCCGGCTCTGGAGCTGCCGGGCGACTTCAGTGAGGCCGCGGGCCATGCAGCTGGGCGCCGCATCTTGGATGAGGGTCGGCGACCGACGGCGGTGTTCGGCGCCAATGACTGCATGACGATCGGCGCATTGAGCGCGTTCCGCGCGGCCGGACTACGGGTGCCCGAGGACATCGCGCTCGCGGGGTTCGACGACATCCCGATGGCCCAGTATGTGGATCCGGCCCTGACCTCGGTCCACGTGGACATCAGCGAGCTGGGACGGCTCGCGACGGAGCGGCTGCTCGACGCATTGCGCGAGCCGGCACCTCGAAGCCTGCAACGACAGACACTCAATACCACGCTGGTCGTGCGCCGCTCCTGCGGCGCTGGACTGGCCTAGGCGGCAGACCTGTGTTGGTTGCACTGGCTCACACTCTCGGAGGGAGAGGAAGTATGACCATTTCACTCGGAATGCGATGGCTGGGACGGGCCGTCGCGTTGACCGGATTCCTCGTCCTGGCGGCGGATCAAGTTTCGGCCCAGACCACGACCGGCACGATCCGCGGCTACGTCAGGGACCAGAACGCCTTGCCGCTCGCCGGCGCCAGCATTCAGGCGCTCAACGTCGACAATGGCGTTTTGCGGACGACCAGCACCCGTCCGGACGGGGCGTACGTCTTGCCCGGTCTCGTTCCCGGGACCTACGACGTGACGGCGCGCTACATCGGGAACACCCCACTGGCACGTCGGGTGGTGGTGCAGATAGGCGCCACTCTGCTCGCGGACTTCGCCCTGCAGGCTGGCGCGCTCGAAGTGGCCGGTGTCACGGTTGTGGGTGCTCCCACGATCGAGACCCGAACGTCCGAGGTGGCGACCAACGTCACCCAGCAGCAGATCAACAACCTCCCCTCCTCCAGCCGCAACTTTCTCGATCTCGCCGTCCTGGCGCCGGGGACGAGCCTGACGAACGACCGGCTGGACGGCACCGGGAGAAAGTTCACCGCCGGCGCGCAGGCCGCCGAGCAGACCAACCTCTTCATCGACGGCGCCAGCTACAAGAACGACCTCATCCGGGGCGGAACGGTGGGCCAGGACCGGAGCCGCGGCAATCCGTTCCCCCGGAATGCGGTGCAGGAATTCCGAATCCTGACCCAGAACTACAAGGCCGAGTATCAGAAGTCCTCCAGCGCCATCATCACGGCGACCACTAAGTCGGGCGGCAATGTGTGGAGCGGCAACGCGTTCTTCTCGTATCAGAACGAGGGGTTCGTCGCCCTGGACACCTTTGCGCGCGCCGACAAGGCCACCAACCCGACCACCTTCCGCGAGCCGGACTACGGGCGGAGTCTGATCGGGCTGAGCGCGGGGGGGCCGCTCATCAAGGACCGGCTGCGTTTCTTCGGTTCGTTTGAGGGGAACTACCAGAACCGGAGCAACCGGGTGGACTTCGTCGTTCCGATCGGTTTCCCGGCCCTCGACACTATCGACTTCGCCTCCCGCAACGGCTTCTTCGGCTCGCCCTTCCGCTCGACCCTCTTCTTCGGCAAGCTGAGCTACGCGGCCGGTCCCAATTCGTCGCTCGAGTTCAGCTACAACAACCGGCACGAGAGGGACACGAGGGACTTCGGCGGTCACCGGCCCTTCGAGCACGGGGTGCGGTTCCGCAACGACGTCAACACCGCGGTCCTCAAATACAACTATTTCGTGGGCGCCTGGCTGAACGAAGCGGCGGTAAGCTATCAACGCGCCCGGGACAACCCGACCCCTCTGCCCGGCAGCGAGACGGTGGCCCGGTTGTACGGAGGAAACACCTTCTGCTCGGCCGGATGCGTGGTGCTCGGACCCAACACCACCATCCAGGACTTCACCCAGAGGCGCGTCGGGCTGCGGAACGACTTGACGTACTCCGGGCTGCAGTGGAATGGACAACACGTGATCAAGGGGGGAGTGAGCCTCGACTTCCTGAACTACAGCGTCATCAAGCGGAACAGCGTCATTCCCACCTTCATCTACGAGGAAACCGCCCGGCCCGAACCCTCCGCGCCCGACAGCTTCAGGATCCCGGACCGGGTGGAGTTCAGCACCGGTAACCCGAACCTCGTCAAGGACAACAACCAGATCGGCGCCTACTTGCAGGACGACTGGAGCCCCACCGCCCGCCTGACGCTCAATGTCGGCGTCCGCTGGGACTACGAAACCAACATGCTGAATTACGATTACGTCACCCCCCAGCCGATCGTGGACTCGCTCACGAAATACGCCAGCCTGCTCTTCATCCCAATCGATCCGAAGCGGTACTTCACCGACGGCACTCAGCGCGCGCGTTTCAAAGGCGCTTTTCAGCCACGGGTGGGCTTTTCCTACGCCCTGGACCAAGCGGGGCGGACGACCGTTTTCGGGGGATTCGGCGTCTTCTACGATCGGACGCTGTTCGACCAGGCGATCCTCGAGACCTTCGCTCAGAACAACCCAAGAATCCAAATCAAGTTCCGGGACCCGGGCGACACGATCTCCGGCCGCGTGGACTGGGACAACAGATACCTCGCCGACCGGGCCGCGCTCGACTCGCTGCGCATCGCCAATCCGCAGACGGGGAGGCCGGAAGTGTTCCTCCTTCCCAATGACCTCCGGCCGCCCAAGTCCCGGCAATTCAGCTTCGGGGTGAGGCAGCTGATCGGGGACTTCGCGATCGACGCCGCCTACACCGGTGTGCGGAGCTCGAACACGTACACCAACTACTGGGCGAACCTGAACTTCATCTGCCCCGAGCGGTCGTTCGGGGTGCCGGGGTGCTTCGTGGAGAACCGCATCCCCGGCTTCGGCTCTATTCTGCTGGCCACTAACGACGGCAAGACCTGGTACGACGCGCTGCAGGTCAAGGTGGACCGGCCGTTCCGCCGGAGCGGAAACTTCAGCTGGGGAGCGGGCATCGCGTACACCTTCGCGAAGCGGCAGACCGAGGGGTTCAACGACGACTTCAGCTTCCCCAACCCGGTGGACTACCCCAAGCAGGTGCGGAACGACGAACGTCATCGCGTGGTGGCCAATTGGGTCATCGCCCTGCCGTTCGCCTCTGGGATCCAGTTCGGTGGCCTGATCACGGTGGCGAGCGGCGTGAAGCAGGATGTGGGCGACCGGTTCAATAACGAGCTCGACCCCAACAGCCCGGCGTTCGTGGCCGGCGGTTTCCAAAGGCCGACGTTCAAGAACGTCGATCTGCGCTTGCAGAAGGACTTCCCCTCGGTCGCCGGCACCACGCTGGGAGTAACCCTGGATCTGTTCAACGCCTTCAACACTCAAAACCTGGGTAACTTTAACAGCTTCAACCCGAACGATACCGCCAACTTCGGGAAGGCGCGCGGCGTGATCAGCGATGCACGCCGGCTCCAGCTCGGTGTGGAGTACACCTTCTAACCCACCAACGCCGCGGGGCACCGACTATGGTGCCCCGCGGTGCTATTCCCCCGAGACCTTCACCGCTGGGGACGAATGACTCATGAACCGATACCGTGCATGGCTCACCGTCCCCAGCCTCGGCGTTCTCCTGGCGGCGTGCGGATCGGCGCCGAGCGTCTCCGGCCCCGATCCCCTCGCCTCGCCCCGGGTCCAGGCGTTCGTCGACACGCTGGAGCAGCGAACCTTCCAGTACTTCTGGAACCTGAGCAACCCGGTCAACGGGCTCACCCCCGACCGCTGGCCGACCCCGTCCTTCTCGAGCATCGCGGCCGTGGGCTTCGCCCTCACCGCCTATCCGATCGGCGTCGAGCGCGGCTACATCACGCGCGACCAGGCGCGCCAACGCGTCGTCACGACGCTGCGCTTCTTCTGGACCGCCACCCAGGACTCCACCACGTCGGGCGCCACCGGCTACCATGGGTTCTTCTATCACTTCCTCGACATGAACACGGGGAAGCGGTTTCAACAGGTCGAGCTCTCGACCATCGACACCGCTCTGCTCTTCGCCGGCGTGCTGTTCTGCCAGTCGTATTTCGACGGCGCGGACACGGTCGAGGTAGACATCCGCCGACTCGCCGACTCGATCTACGCCCGGGCCGACTGGCAGTGGATCTCGCCTCGCGCCCCGCTCGTCGCCATGGGCTGGCACCCGGAGACGGGCTTCATCCCCTACGATTGGCGCGGCTACAATGAGGCGATGCTGCTCTACATCCTGGCGCTCGGCTCCCCGACCCACCCTGTCGATCCGGGGGCGTGGACCGCGTGGACCACCACCTACCAGTGGGGAGCTTTCCAGGGGCAGACCCATGTCGGATTCGCGCCGCTCTTCGGCCACCAGTACTCGCACGTGTGGATCGACTTCCGCGGCATCCGGGACGCGTACATGCAGGGCCGCGGCATCGACTACTTCGAAAACTCGCGTCGCGCCACCTACGCGCAACGCGCCTACGCTGTCGCGAACCCGGGTGGCTGGCGCGGCTACGGCGACGAGACGTGGGGACTCACGGCATCCGACGGCCCGGCGAATGTGACGCTCACGCTCGGCGGCCAGAGCCGCCAATTCCACACCTACTGGGCGCGCGGCGCCTCCTTCACGGAAATCCAGGACGACGGGACCATTGCGCCCACGGCCGCGGGAGGCTCGATCCCCTTCGCGCCCGAGATCGCCATTCCCGCGCTGTACGCGATGCGCCAGACCCACGGCAGCAACCTGTTCTCCACCTACGGGTTCCGCGACGCCTTCAACCTGACCTACAGCGCGACGAGCAGCGCCGGGTGGTTCGACGTCGACTATCTCGGCATCGACCAGGGACCGATCCTCGCGATGATCGAGAATTACCGCACGGGGGTGGTGTGGCAGGTAATGCGGGGCAACCCCTACATCGTGCGCGGGCTGTGTCGGGCGGGGTTCACCGGGGGATGGCTCACGGGAAAGTGTCCGTGAAGCGCCCGCTCGCCGTACTGAAGCCTGGGCGCGACACTTCACGGTGGGAACCGTGGCTCGCGCTCTGTTTGGCCGCGTGCGCGCCGAGCAGCTCCCCGGACACGCTGCGATTCTGGGCCTTCGGCCGGGAAGGGGAAGTCGTCGCCGAGCTGGTGCGGGACTTCGAGCGCGAGCACCCCGGCGCGCACATTCGGGTGCAACAAATCCCCTGGACGGCAGCGCACGAGAAACTGCTCACCGCCCACGTGGGCGGCGCCGCGCCTGATATCGCCCAGATGGGCAACACCTGGATCCCGGAGATGGTGACGCTCGGCGCGCTGACCTCGCTCGATACGCTGATCCGCCGGTCGCCGGATATGGATTCCACAAGCCACTTCCCGGGCATCTGGGCGACCAACGTGGTCGACGGACGCGTCTACGGCATTCCGTGGTACGTGGACACGCGGCTGCTGTTCTACCGCACGGATATTCTCGCGCGCGCGGGGTATGCGCGGATGCCGGAACGTTGGGCGGAATGGCACGAGGCGATGCGAGCAGTGAGCCGGACCATGGGACCGGGCCACTACGCGATCTACCTGCCGCTCAACGAATGGCCGCCGCAGGTCGTGCTCGGCCTGGAACAGGGATCGCCCCTCATCACACCGGAGGGCTACGGCGCGTTCGCCGACTCGAATTACGCCCGTGCGTTCGACTTTCTGGTATCGCTCTATCGGGATCGACTCGCCCCGCCGGTGAGCAGCAACGAGATCGCAAACGTCTACCAGGAGTTCGCCCGCGGTAGGTTCGCCATGTACATCACGGGACCGTGGAACATCGGGGAATTCCGTCGCCGGCTTCCGCCCGAATTGCGGCACGCGTGGACGACGGCCCCGATGCCGGGACCCACCGGACCAGCCAGCGGCGTCTCGCTCGCCGGCGGATCGAGTCTCGTGGTGTTCCGCTCCTCGAAGCACCAGGCGCGGGCCTGGGAGCTGGTCCGTTACCTCTCCCGCCGCGACGTCCAGCTGCGCTTTTACCAGCTCACCGGCGATCTGCCGGCCCGGCGCGAGGCCTGGAACGACAGCGTGCTCGCGACCGATCGCGAAACCGAGGCGTTCCGCGTCCAGCTCGAGCGGGCGGTGCCCACGCCGATGATCCCGGAGTGGGAAGAAGTCACGACCAAGATCATGGATCAGACGGAAGCCGCGGTCCGCGGCCGCGTCACGCCGCGCGCGGCGCTCGCCGCGCTGGACCGTGACGTCAATCGGATGCTGGAGCGACGGCGTTTTCTCCTCGCCCGCCCGCGCTGGCCTACGGAGTGAGCGACCGGGAGGGTCGCGCCGAATCCCGCGCCGGATGGGCATTCGTCACACCGGCGCTCGTTCTGATCGGTGTATTCTTCGCGCTCCCGGTGCTGGGCGCGTTCCTGCTCTCGTTCACCGATTTCGACATCTACTCCATCGGCAACCCAGCCGACACGCGGTTCATCGGCGTGGAGAATTACCGGACGCTGTTCGCGAGCCCGCTGTTCTGGACCGCGCTCAAGAACACAGTCTACTACGTCGCGGTAGGGGGTCCGCTGTCCGTCGTGGTCTCGCTGGCGGCGGCGGTGGCGGTCAACGCCAAGCTCGTCCGCTGGAAGCCGTTTTTCCGGAGTGCCTTCTTCGCGCCGTGGGTGACGACGCTCGTCGCCGTCGCCCTGGTGTGGCGCTACATCTACCACCCGCAGTACGGACCGCTCAACGCGCTGCTCGGCGTGTTCGGCATCCCTCCCATCGACTGGCTGGGCAACCCGCATTGGGCGATGCCCGCGATCATCCTCGTGGCGGTGTGGAAGAACTTCGGCTACAACATGCTGGTCTTCCTGGCCGGGCTGCAGACCATTCCCGGAGAGCTGTACGAGGCCGCGGAGCTCGACGGCGCGAGCGTGTGGCACCGCTTCCGTCATGTCACGCTCCCGCTGCTCGGACCAACCATGGTCTTTGTCGGCGTCGTGACCATGATCGCCGCGTTCCAGATCTTCAGCGAGCCGTATGTGATGACCCAGGGCGGGCCGCTCAAGAGCACGCTCACGCTGGTCCTCTTCATGTACGAGCAGGGGTTCCGCTGGTGGCGCCTCGGCTTCGCGTCCGCGGTTGCCGTGGTGTTGTTTCTCCTCACGCTCACGGGCACCCTGCTGCAACTCAGGCTGCAGCGGGAGCGGACGACGTGAAGCGGAAGATCGAAGCGGTTGCGCTCCACGCGATCCTTTTCCTCGCGGCGGCGCTGGCCGCGAGCCCCCTCCTGTGGATGGTGTCGGCGTCGTTCATGCGCTCCGGGGAGGCCAACGCCTTCCCGCCGCCGCTGGTGCCCCAGGCGCCGACGCTCGAACACTATCGCGCCCTTTTCGCCAGTCAGAGCCTCGGCCGCTACGTCGTGAACAGCCTGGTGATCTCGGTGGGGGGGACCCTGCTCGCGGTGGTGATCACCAGTCTGGCGGGCTACGCCTTCGCCAAGCTGCGATTTCGCGGACGTGATCGACTGTTCCGCGTGCTGCTCGCCGGGATGGTCGTGCCGGGCCAAGTGGCGATGCTCCCCATGTTCCTGGAGCTGCGTCAGCTGGGTCTGATCAACACGCTGTTCGGCGCCATGATCCCGGTGCTCGCCCCGATCTACGGGGTGTTCCTCGTCCGGCAATACGCACTGTCGATTCCCGACGATCTCCTGGACGCCGCGCGGCTCGACGGGGCGCGCGAGCTCAGGATCTTCCGCTCCATCGTGCTCCCCACCATCGCACCGGTACTCGTGACGCTCGGCGTCTTCACGTTTCTCTCCGCGTGGAACGACTTCATGTGGCCGCTGATCGTCTTGAGCGACGACGCGCGCTACACGTTGCCCGTGGCGCTTGCGAATCTGGCGGGTGAGCACGTGCAGGACGTGGAGCTGATGATGGCAGGGGCCGTCGTAACGGTGCTGCCGGTGTTCCTCTCGTTCCTGTTCCTGCAGCGGTACTACATCCAGGGGATCATGGCCGGAAGCGTGAAGGGATGATCGCCCTCGCCGCAGTCGTGCGCCAGATCGCCACGGGCGGCGATGCGCTGGCGCCGCGTCGCCTGGACGACTTCGAGGACGTTTCCGGGTGAGCGCCCACGCGGCCGACGGCGTGCGCATGTCGCTGCACCGCTCGCGGGTCGCCGCGGACGGGGGCTCCGGCTCGATTTCGCGTTCGCGGGCGGCGGCGGGTACGCCATTGCGCGACGGCCCCTGCCCATCGACCACCCGGCGAACTACGCCGTGTCCCTCTGGATCCGCTGAGACCGTATGTCGGGTTCGCGGGGCGCGACGAACAGCGTCACGCGTCGCCAAGTCAGCGCACCGCGTCGCACGTACTCGCCACCCGCACCGGGCGCCCGTCCGCCGTCTGGAGCCGGAAGCGAACTTGCTTCGTGTCGGCCGAACTGCCTCCCACGAAAACGGTGAAACGCCCCGGTTCCGCCATACGCGCCAGCGTCGCGTCGTGGAACGCGAGGTCTTGCACGTCGATCGTGAACGCAATCCTCCGCATCTCGCCCGGTGTGAGACGCACGCGATCGAAGCCGCGCAGTTCCTGCACCGGACGCGTCACGCTTCCGACCTCGTGACGCAGGTAGAGCTGCACCACTTCGTCCCCCGCGACCTGGCCGGTGTTTTCGACGTCCACCTCGACGCGGATCGAGTCACCCGGCCGCATCGTCGTCGCGCTGAGACGCGGAGTGCCGTAACGAAAAGTCGTATAGCTCAGGCCGTGCCCGAACGGATAGAGCGGGGTCCACGGCACGTCGATGTACTTCGACGTGAACTTGTCAGGTCCCGGCGGGCGGCCCGTGTTGCGGTGATTGTAGTAGATCGGCACCTGCCCGGTCACTCGCGGGAAGCTCGCCGTCAGCTTGCCGCCGGGGTTGTAATCGCCGAACAGAACCTCCGCCGTCGCCGGCCCGTGTTCGACGCCGAGGAACCAGGTCTCGACGATTGCCGGTACGTGGTCGTGCAGCCACTGGAGCGCGAGGGGCCGCCCGTTCATCAGCACGACGACGACCGGCTTCCCCGTCGCCACCACCGCCTGCGCGAGTCGGAGCTGCGCCCCCGGTAGCTCGATGCTGGCACGACTCGCAGCCTCCGCGCTCTGTGTTGGCGATTCGCCGAGGACGAGCACCACCGCATCCGCACGCCTGGCAACACGCGTTGCCGCGGCGATACCCGTCGTGTCGTCGTCGAGGGGAGATGCCCCGCGCGCATACACGACGGTCGTGCGCGACGACACGGCGCGCCGGATGCCGGTCAGCACCGACACCGCATCCTCACCGCGGCCGAGCGCGCCCCAATTGCCGATCGTGGCGACGCTGTCGGCCGCCAGGACACCGATCACCGCGAGTGTGCGCAGCTGCTTCGAGAGTGGCAGCGTGTTTCGCTCGTTCTTCAGGAGCACGATGGACTCGCGTGCCACGTCGCGCGCTGCCGCGCGGTGCTCGGCTGAAAGAGTGATCGCACGCAGGTGTGCCGTGTCGGCAACGCGATACGGACTCTGGAACAGTCCGAGACGATACTTGAGGCGCAACACGCGCCGGACCGCCTCGTCAATGGTTGGTGACAGGACGCTCCCCGCGCGCACCAACGCCGGCAGCCGCCTGCGGTAGATCTCGCTCACCATGTCGATGTCGACGCCCCCCTCGAGCGCCAGTTGCGCGACGCTGCCGCTGTCGCCCGCGATGCCGTGGTTGAGCAGCTCGCCAATGCCGGTCCAGTCGCTTACCACGAGCCCACCGAAGCGCCACTCGCCGCGCAGGATATCGGTGAGGAGGTGCCGGTTGGCGTGCGCCGGCACGCCGTCGATCTCGTTGAAGGCAGCCATGAACGTCTCCGCCCCGGCGCACACCGCTGCCTGAAACGGCGGCAGATAAACGTCGCGCAGCGTCCGCTCGGGTACGTCGGCGATGTTGTAATCACGCCCACCCTCGGCCGCGCCGTACGCCGCGAAGTGCTTGGCCGTCGCGGCAACGGTGCTGGGGTCGCGGAGATCGCTACCCTGAAAGCCTCGCACGCGCGCGGCCGCCATAATGCCGCCGAGGTACGGGTCTTCCCCGGAGCCCTCGACAATGCGCCCCCAACGGGGATCGCGCGCGATGTCCACCATCGGCGCGAAGGTCCATTGGATACCATGCGCCGCGGCTTCGGTCGCCGCAATCCGCGCCGCGCGCTGGACCGCGGCGGGGTTCCAACTGCTCGCCTCGGCAAGCGGTACGGGAAAGATCGTGCGGTAGCCATGAATGACGTCCAACGCGAACAGCAACGGGATGTGGGTCCGCGACTGCTCCACCGCGATCCGCTGCAGTCGCGTGATCGGTTCGACACCGACGACGTTGAGGAACGAGCCGACCTCGCCGCGCTGGATCTGCTCGACCCCCGCTGGAGCGCCACCGGGGCCCGTCGGCTCCCCGGCGCCCGATCGCTGGTTGAGCTGGCCCACTTTCTCCTCGAGCGTCATCCCGGCGAGCACCGAATCGATGAAGTGTTGCTCTCGGCGATCGCCGCTCATCGCGGGCGGGCGCGCTGCCGTCGCGGCGGCGGGGGTCGAGGCGACCCCCGGGGTGCAGCCGTCCAGGAGCAGGATCAATCCGGCGCAGACGACCGTGGTCGTACCGAGGTCCGAGAGGCGGTATCTCATTTGTGTCGAGGGTGAGTGGTGTCGTCCCCGAACGATTGCTTCCCTTCCGGGACTGGAATTTCCTTTGTACCTGCTAACCTATCGGCCGCGGTCCGGGACGCCAGGCGGGGTTCCCCTGAGTGCCCGCGGCCTCGTCACCGGACCGGCTCGTGCACAGACACCTCCCGCTGGTTAGGTGGAAGTGTCCACAAAATCGAGGTAGGTTTCGCCGCGGCTTCATGCGCTGGTTAGATGGCCGCCGGGGTACATTCGCGGTTGATAGGTAACACTCTAGGCCGGCTTGGCCGCGAGGGCACCCGCCCACGAACGCATGCACAAGACGCTCAAGGCCGGCGCCATCCGCCCGCCCCGGGGCTCGCTCGCGGCCCAGCACCGCGCCTTCAATAGCTTCCGCCGCGAGTACAGCGACGTACGGCCGCGACGAACGCGACTACATCATCCGGGACTGACATCCCATGACCCTCACAAAGTGTCACCCATGTTCCCGGTTTGCTGTGTTACCTATGTTCCCTTTTGCTCAGCACCGCCCCGTGGGTGCGGATCACTTCGCTATAGTACCGGGCGCTCGCTTTTGGCGTGCGACGCTGCGTCTCGAAGTCCACATGGAACAGCCCGAAGCGCTTGCCGTAGCCGGCGCTCCATTCGTAGTTGTCGAGCAGCGACCAGGCGAAATAGCCTCGCAAATCGACACCCAATTCGAGCGCGCGGCGAGCCGCGGCCAGATGCTCCTGGAAGTAGGCGACGCGCTGGGGATCCTCCACCAGCGCTCCCTCGACTCGCGGTGGGTCGGGGAACGCCGCCCCATTCTCGGTGACATAGAGCGGCACCGGGCCGTAGCGATCGCGAACCCAGGTCAGTACGTCGGTGAGTGCAGGAGCGCACACCTCCCAGTTCGTATCCGTGTAGAGACGTCCCGGCTGGAGGACAGGCGCGGCGAACAGCGGCGGGGCGGAGGGGTCGTGTCGCGTGACGGCGCGGGTGTAATAGTTGATGCCGAGGAAATCGAGCGGCTCGCGCATCAGACCGAAGTCCGCTTCGGAGCAGGCCGGCCAAGCCGGACCGAACACCCCGCTCAACTCGTCGGGAAATCGTCCAAAGAACACCGGATCCAAAAACTGCCGGTTCATGTATGCGTCGGCCCGGCTGGTGGCGGCGATGTCTTCCGGCCGCTCCGAGGCCGCAATCTTCGGCTCGAGGTTGACGACGAGCCCCGCCTGCCGCCCACCCTCGGCGCGGATCGCTTGCAGGCCGGCGCCGTGGGCGCGCAGCAGGTTGTGGCTGACGACCAGAGCCTCCTGCAGATTGCCGTGCCCCGGGGCATGCACGCCGTGCAGATAGCCAGCGTCACTCACCACCCAGGGCTCATTGAGCGTCACCCACAGGGCTACCCGGTCTCCCAGCGCGCGCACCACGACCCTCGCGTAGTCGGCGAACCAGCCGGCGACGTCGCGATTGAGCCAGCCACCCTCGTCGTCCAGCGCCGCCGGAAGATCCCAGTGGTACAAGGTCACCACCGGCCGGATGCCGTGCGCGACGAGCAGATCCGTCAAGCGATCATAGAACGCCAAGCCGGGCGCGTTCACCCGCCCGCGACCCGCCGGCAGCACCCGCGCCCACGCGATACTGAACCGGTAGGCCGTGAGCTCGAGATCACGCATGAGCCGCACGTCCTGATCGGCGCGGCGATAGTGATCGCACGCCACGTCGCCGGTCTCCCCGTTGGCCGTCATGCCTGGGGTATGGGCGAACCGATGCCAGATGCTCGGGCCCGCGCCATCGGCGAGCGGCGAACCCTCGATCTGATAGGCGGAGGTGGCGGCGCCCCACAGAAAACCCACGGGAAACGAGATTGCGTCAGGCATCAGCGGAGAGGCGCGGCATGGCCAGTGTGACCCTGGAAGGCATCCGCAAAATATACGAAGACCGCGGCCGCACCCACGTCGCCGTGCACGAGATCGATGTCGCCGTCGCCGACGGGGAATTCCTCGTGCTCGTGGGGCCTTCGGGCTGCGGCAAGAGTACCACGCTGCGGATGATCGCCGGCCTCGAAAGCGTCTCGGCTGGCACCATCAAGATCGGCGATCGGGTCGTCAACGACGTCCCCGCCCGCGACCGCGACATCGCTATGGTGTTTCAGAACTACGCGCTCTATCCACACATGACCGTGTACCAGAACCTCGCCTTCGCCCTTACGATGCGCCGGGTCGCGAAGGCCAACATCGACGCGCGCGTGCGACAGGCCGCCGCGCTGCTCGAGCTCGATCCGTTGCTCGACCGCCGGCCACGACAACTCTCCGGCGGCCAGCGGCAACGGGTCGCCGTCGGGCGCGCCATTGTCCGCCAACCGCAGGTGTTCCTGTTCGATGAGCCGCTCTCGAACCTCGATGCGAAGCTGCGGGTCCAGATGCGCCGGGACCTGGCCGCCCTGCGTCGCCGCCTGGGAACGACGACGATCTATGTGACGCACGACCAGGTCGAGGCGATGACCCTCGGTGACCGGATCGTGGTGATGCGCGACGGCCGCGTGCAACAGATGGACACACCCCTGGCGCTGTATCGCCGCCCGGCAAACGTGTTCGTCGCGACGTTCCTCGGCACTCCGCCCATGAACCTGTTACGCGGCAGCGTCACCCCGGGTGAGCCCGGCTCCTACGGCGTGTTCCAGACCGATCCCATCACCCTCCGCTTGCCGCTCGGGGCCGCCCCCGCACCCCTCGTGGGACGATCGGTGACCCTCGGGGTCAGACCCGAAGACCTGAAGGTCGGCCCGCCGGAGGCGTCTGGTGTGCCAGCGCACGTCGGTGAAGTCGAGCCGCTGGGCGGCGAGACCCTGGTGTCACTCGAGGTCGGTGGCGGCGTGACCCTCACCGCACGCCTGGAAGGCACGTCACCGGTGCGACGCGGCGACGCCGTCAGCATTACGGCGCTACCGGAGTCGCTCCACTGGTTCGACGGAGAGGCGGAAACGCGCCTCGGGTGAGCCGCTCACCACCCAGGGGCTTGCGACCGCTGGTCGAACCCCGTGTGGACGTCCCGTCCATACGGCCTAGTAGGCGTCCCGATTGATCTCCCGAATGAGCCGCTCGTAATCGGCCGGGGAGTTGATGAAGTCGGTGACCGCGGGATCGTCTACGGGGACCTGATGAACCTCGGCTGCGTGGGCGTGGACGATGACCCGGGCGCCATCCCGGGTGGCCAACTCGCTGGTGGCGAGCTCCGCAAACAACCGTTGATCCCAGATCACCGGATGGCCTCGCTTGCCGGCAAAAGTCGGTACGACAATCGGCGGGCGCAGCCGGCGATAGGCCTCGATCAGTCGTTCGACTGTCGCGATGTGTACGTGCGGCAGGTCTACAGGCCAGACAAGGGCCGCCGGCGGGTGGATCGGTTCGAGCGCCGCGAGGGCGCAGCGCAGCGAAACGATCGGGCCGCCGTCCACATCCGGATTCTCGACCACGAGACAGTCGTGTGCAGCGATTGCCACGCGAACCCGCGACGCGTCCGGGCCCAGGACCACGACCCTGGTTTTGAGGTCCAGAGCCTCGAATGCCTCGAGCATCCGGGTGATGAACGGCGCCCCGCGAAAGTCGAGCAACGCCTTGGGGGCGCCCATCCGGGCGGAGCGGCCGCCTGCCAGAATCACGCCGGCAAGGGGCATTTCGGTTCGGTCCGGCGCGCCACAATGCCTTCTGTAGCGCCGTTAAGTGATTGGTGTTGCATCACATAGGCTGCCATCGTTGTGCGCCGAAGCACTTTGCCCCACATTAGCGACCCCTATGGCCGTCCGACGCATCCGCCAACTTGGCGACCCCATCCTGCGCGAGCGCTGCCGGCTCGCGGAGCGCCCCTCATCCGCCGCGGTACGCCTGGTGGCCGACGACCTGCGGGACACGCTCAAGGCGGCCAAGGCGAAGTATGGGATGGGGCGGGCGATGGCGGCGCCGCAGATCGGCGCACCGGTTCGGGTCGTCGTCGTGGACATCGACGGGGCCAAACAGCGCATGACGCTGGTCAACCCGGAGATCACCGACGTCGGCTCCGAGGATTTCGAGGTGTGGGACGACTGTTTCTCCTTCCCGGGGCTGTTGGTTCGCGTGAATCGCGCGTACCGCGTCACGGCCACCTATGTCGACCTCAAAGGGAAGCAGCACACGATCGAGTGCGTCGGGCCGATGGCCGAGCTGCTGCAACATGAGATCGACCATCTCGACGGCATCCTCGCGCTGGACCGCCCCATGGGGGTCGACCCGTTCGCCTACCGAGTCGAATGGGACCGGCGGCACGACCCCTCCGAGCGGTACGGAGCGCCACGTCCCCGCGAGGCACCGCCGGACTAGCCGAATCATCGGCGGCGCGCGACGAACAGTTGCGTGAAGAAGTACGTGCCGTCCGGCGCCCGTGCCACGCCCACCCCCGTCACGTCGAACCGCCCTTCGATGTTCTCGAGGTGGTGCGGGCTCCGCAGCCAGCCTCGCAGCGCCACCGCCGCCGTGCGGGCGACCGGGTGGTCGTTCAACGCGACATTCTCGGCGACCCTGAGAAATGGGCGAACCCGCTCCACCGCCGCGACGCGTTCCTCGAACCCATCGTGCCCCAGTGGGACTCGGCGCCGCGCCATCGCCACGCTGTGGACGCGGGCAATGGCGGCCACGCTGGTGTCGTAGCTCAGGCGGGATAGCCGCCGCGCCACGCGGTGTTCGTTGACCAACCGCACAACCTGCCGTTCGAGATCGCGAAACTGGATGGCGGGCGCCGCACGCTCCTGGGTCCCAGGACCGGCGGCGCAGGACAACAACACGACGACGGTGAGGCCGCGCGCGACCATCCTGTAATCCCCATGGCGTCGGTGCATCAGTCTCTCTAGATTGCGCGATGACGGGGGTGCCGGGCGGCTGGTTCGCCGCCTGGCTGAGATCATACCCTTCGGACCTGATCCGGGTAATGCCGGCGAGGGGAGTCGATGACCGCACCACCGACCTGCGTCACCCAGATGTTCTTCGCCCGTCAGGGCGCGATCACCGATCAGATGCGGCGTGTGGCGGAGCGCGAGGATTTGCCGCCGGAGCTCGTCCGCGAAGAGGTCGCGCGCGGGCGGCTGATCATCCCGGCCAACACCCAACATCTCGCCAAGCGGCTCGACCCGATGGGCATCGGAAAAGTGGCCCGAGTGAAGATCAACGCCAACATCGGGAACTCGGCCGTCTCCTCCGACGTCGATGGCGAGCTCGAGAAGCTGCATCATGCGGTGCACTACGGCGCCGACACCGTGATGGACCTGTCGACCGGTGGCGACATCGACGCGATCCGCCAGGCGATCATCGATGCCTCACCGGTGCCGATCGGTACGGTGCCGATCTACCAGGCCGTGACGGCCGTCGAGAAGGTCGAAGACCTGTCCGCCGACGACCTGCTCGACATGGTGGAGCACCAGGCGCGGCAGGGCGTGGATTACGTCACGGTGCACTGCGGCATCCTGCGCGAGCACGTGGGGCTCGCGTTGGGGCGGGTGACCGGGATCGTGAGCCGCGGCGGGTCGTTGCACGCCTACTGGATGGCGGCGCACAACCGGCAGAATCCGTTCTACACCCATTTCGACCGCATCCTCGAGATCGCCCGCGCGTACGACGTGACGCTCTCGCTGGGAGACGCTCTCCGGCCGGGGTCGATCGCCGACGCGAGTGACAAGGCGCAGTTCGCCGAGCTCGGCGTGCTGGGTGAGCTGACGCAGCGGGCGTGGGCCAAGGACGTGCAGGTGATGATCGAGGGGCCGGGCCACATCCCGATGCACCAGATCGAGATGAACGTCCGCATGCAGAAGGAGATTTGCCTCGAGGCGCCGTTCTACACGCTTGGCCCGCTCGTGACCGACGTCGCCCCCGGCTACGATCACATCACCTCGGCGATCGGCGCCGCGATGATCGGCTGGTATGGCGCCGACATGCTCTGTTATGTGACGCGCAAGGAGCACCTCGGCCTGCCCAACGCTGAAGAGGTGCGTGAGGGGGTGATCGCCTACAAGATCGCCGCGCACGCGGCGGACATCGCGCGCGGGCGCGCGGGCGCGCGCGATCGCGACGACGCGCTCAGCCGGGCGCGCTTTGCGTTCGACTGGAACGAGCAGTTCCGCCTGAGTCTCGACCCCGACCACGCCCGCGCGCTGCACGACGAGGCGCTCCCCGCCGAGTATTTCAAGTCCGCCGAGTTCTGCGCCATGTGCGGGCCGAAGTTCTGCTCGATGCACATCACTCGGGAGATCGAACGGAAATTCGGGAAGGACGGCGGAGCCAACCCATCGCGGGAGCCAGCGGCGTCGGCCAGCACGAGCTGAGCGCGCTGCCAATCAGCACGACTGGCGCTCGCGCTCGATCCGAAAATCGTAGCAGCCAGCCTCGGTGTCGCGCACGTGGATGTAGTCCACGTCGGGGCGGGCAAGCAGCCGCTCGAGCACGGGATCGACGCACCCGTCCGCGACATACTCCTGGGCCACGAGTTGCCGGCCACGCCGGTAGGCGTTGAACGTCAGCGGGTGGGACAGGAGATCTTCAGGGAAACCGGCGCAGGCGGGATACCCCTCGCAGGACGACTCATGAATGAACACCGGGCCGGGAAGCGGGAGCGGCTCCGTCCCCTCGAACGGGTCGTAGGTGAACAGAATGCGCCGCTCCGCGCCGACGGTGAAGGTGCGCAGACATTGCCGGCACGGCCCGTACCCTGTGGCGATCTCGCTGTGGGCGGGGTGGCCATATTGGGGTGAAGTCCGAGTTGTGCGAACGGCTTGGGCGATCGCGTTCGGGATGGCGACGATCCGATACTGCGGCATGGCATCCTCCGATGCGGGTGGAGAGGGGAGGGCACCCGTCGGGCCGCCCTTGGCACCCAGTCTAGGAGGACCGTCACCACCGGGCCATCCGATTCTCGCGGCCAAAATCGGCGATTACCGGATGCTCTCCGCCGACCATCACCACGCGATCCCGTAGTCCTCGCCGTGGTTCGATGACCCACCCCAGAATGACCCGTGCTTCCAGTCGAAAAAGATTGCGTTGATCGGCCCCGAGGTCCGGTCCTGGAAGTCGAGCCGATACCCCATCTCGCGCAACTCGCGCCGCAGCCAGGGTGGTGTGTCCGCGCGCAGCGTCAGCCGTCCCGGCTGCGTCTCGTGGTCGCCGAACGAGTTCCGCAACTGGTAGCTGGTGATGTTCGCCGCTTCGACCGCCTCCTGCACGTCCATCCCGAACTCGACCACGTTGAGAAAGAACTGCAGTAGATTCTGGTCCTGCGTGTCGCCCCCCTGCACCGCGAACGCGAGGAACGGCCGCCCGTCCTTGAGCGCGAGGCTTGGCGTCAGCGTGACGCGCGGACGCTTGCCCGGCCCGATCACGTTGAAGGGGTTGTCCAGTGAGTCCACGACGAACTGCTGGGCCCGCTGGCTTACGCCGATCCCGGTGCGCCCCGCGATCACGGCGGGGATCCATCCTCCCGACGGGGTCACCGAGACGACCCACCCGGAGGTGTCGGCGGCCTCGATGGACGTCGTCCCGCGTGTGAACGCCTCGTCGAACGCGGCGAGCGCCGGCGCGTCCTCCGGCCCCGAGCGAGCGGCACCGATCGACGTCGCCGCCGGAGCTGGCGGCCAATCGCGCAGCAAGTGCAGGTAGGGATTGGTGCCGCCCTGGAACGGGTAAGGATCGCCGGGCTTGATGTGTGGATCGTTGCGTTCCGGATTGATCAGCTGGGCGCGTTGCCGAGCGTATTCCTTGGAGAGCAGGCCACGAATCGGCTCTTCGGGCGGAAACGCGGGGTCGCCGTAGTAGAAGTCCCGATCGGCGAATGCCAGGCTCATCGCCTGATACAGGGTGTGGATGTAGCGGGTGCTGTTATAGCCCATCGCCTTGAGGTCGACCGTCTCGAGGATGTTCAGCGCCTGCAGCAACGCCGGCCCCTGCGACCAGGGCTGGAGCTTGTAGACGTCGATCCCGCGGTAGCTGGTCCTCACGGGCTCCTCGATTTTCACCCGCCAGCTCGCGAGGTCCTCGAGGGTGACGAGCCCGCCCTCCTCGCGCAGCCCGCGGACGAATTCCTGGGCGATATCGCCCGTGTAGAACCGGGCGTAGGCGGCCATGATCGCATCGCGTCGGTTCTTGCCCTGGCGCAGCGCCTGCTGCTCGGCCTCCACCAGCTTGCGCAGCGTCGCCGCGAGGTCGGGCTGGCGGAAGATCTCCCCGGCTTCGGGGGCTTCCCGTGGCTCTCCGAGATGGGGCAGCATCGTCGTCCGCGCGTAGCGCCATTGCGTGAGCCAGCGCTTGTTGCGCTCGATCGAGTTCGCCGTCTCTTCCTCGATGGGATAGCCGTCCGCCATCCGCATCGCCGGCTCCAACACGTCGCGCAAGCTCAGCCGGCCGTACTCGGCGAGCATCACCATCAATCCGCCTGGCGTCCCGGGCGTGACGGCCGCCAGGGGGCCGTACTCCGGCGGGTAGCGCATCCCTTTGGAGCGGTAGAACTCCGCCGTCGCGCCGGTGGGTGCGACTCCGAGCGCGTTGATCGCAATGACCTGCTTCGTCCGAGGATTGTAGATCAACGCTTGCGTTTCACCGCCCCACGAGAGCACGTCCCACATGGTGGAGGTGGCGGCGAGCATGGCGCAGGCCGCGTCGACCGGATTGCCGCCCTTCTGGAACATCATGGCCCCGGCTGTGGCCGCGAGCGGTTTGCCGGTGATCGCGATCCAGTGGCGACCGTGAAGCGCGGGCTTTTGCGTGCGCTGGGCAGCGAGCGCGCCCGGCACGAGGCACAGCCCGGCGAGCAGCACGCGCGGAAAGACGGCCATCGGTGCTCCTGAAAGAGGTCTCACGCGAGAAACTTACCGGCCCCGCCGTCCCACCGCCATCTTTCTCCATGCGCCTCTCGCTCGTCCCCCGCACACGTGGTGGGGTGGTGCGAATGATCGTACTCGCGAGTTTCTTGCCGCTGCTGTTCATCGCGATCTGGCTCTTCACGGTGAAAATGCCCGGTGCACCCTTCGCCGGGCCGTTGCCGCCCCTCACCCCAGAGCAGCGCGCGCTCGAGGATCGGCTCCGGGCCCACGTCGCGATGCTGGCAGGGACCATCGGTGAGCGCAGCGACGCGACCTACGCGGCCGTAGACCGCGCGGCCGCCTACCTCGTCACCGTGTTCGGCGAGCTCGGCTACCAGGCCCGCTCCCACGCGTTCACGGCGCGCGGGCGCGTGTACCGCAACCTCGAGGTGGAGATTCAGGGTGCCGTGCGTCCGGATGAAATCGTCGTGGTGGGCGGGCACTACGACACGGCCGAGGGCGCACCGGGTGCGGACGACAACGCGAGCGGGGTCGCCGCGGTGTTGGAGCTGGCGCGCGCGTTCGCCGGGTCGACGCCGGACCGGACCCTGCGCTTTCTGGCGTTCGCTAACGAGGAGCCGCCCAGCTTTCCGACGGCGGACATGGGCAGCCGCCACTATGCCGACTCGGCCGCGGCGCGGGGCGAGCACATCGTGGCGATGCTGTCGATCGAGTCGATCGGCTACTACGACGCCGCTCCGGGGAGTCAACGCTACCCGTTTCCGCTCAACCTGGCCTATCCGGACCGGGGCGATTTCATCGGATTCGTGAGCAACCTCAAATCGCGTTCGCTGGTGCGTCGGGCCATCGCGACGTTTCGCGCGCACGCGCGGTTCCCCACTCAGGGGGCCGCTGCGCCCTGGTGGGTGCCGGGGGTCTGGTGGTCGGATCACTGGGCGTTCTGGCGGCATGGCTACCGCGCGATCATGATCACCGACACCGCGCCCTACCGGAATGTCTTCTACCACACGGCGGGCGACACCCCCGACAAACTGGACTACCCCCGCATGGCGCGGGTGGTAGACGGTCTCACCTGGGTGGTCCGCGACCTGGCCGCGGCTCGCTAGCCCTGGCTTGACAGGTCGCCCGCGCGGTGGTCTTTTGTCTCACATCATGAAACTGAGTCTCACAGTATGATCGCCCCTCGCGCCTATCCCGGCACGCAAGCGGTCGCCCGCGCGGTGAGCCTGCTGAAGGCGTTCTCGGACGCGCGGCCCGAATGGCGCCTGTCCGACCTGGCCCGCGCCGCCCGCCTCCACAAGGCCACAACCCATCGCTTGCTCGCCGCGCTCGCGCGCGAGGGGATGGTCGTGCGGGACCCCACGGGCGAGTTGTATCGGCTTGGGCCCGAGGCGATCGCCCTGGGCGCCCGTGCCGCCCGCGCCAATGATCTGCGCACCGTGAGCCGGTCCGAGCTCGAGGCGCTCGCCGCCCAGACCGGAGAAACGGTCACGCTCGAAGTGCCGGTGGGGAACGACATGCTGATCCTGGACGAGGTGGTGGGCCGCTCCCTCATCGGGGCCACCGCGTCGCTCGGCACCCGCTGGCCAGCGCACGCGACCTCCACCGGCAAGGCCGTGCTGGCCGCCTTGCCCGAAGGAGAGTGGCGGCAGCGGCTCGGGGGCCGTCTGGCGCGACACACGCCGCGGACTATCGTTTCCCCGCTTGCGCTGCGGGCCGAGCTGACGCGGGTAGGGCGGCGCGGGTACGCCACGGCGATCGAAGAGCTGGAGCGCGGCTACGTCGCGGTGGGCGCCGCGCTGCGCGGCCCGGACGGCCAGCCGGTCGCGGGAATCAGCGTCGGCGGGCCGCGG
>JBOHST010000343.1:0-4237 GCA_050733375.1 Gemmatimonadales bacterium | reverse complement strand
TACTTCCATCGGAGCGACTTCGAAGGCGATCGCGATTACTCCTTCGACCCGGTATGGGAGGCCGAGGCCGCCGTGGATTCGGCCGGCTGGACGGCGGAGATCCGGATCCCGTTTACCCAGCTGCGGTTCAATCCCGGTCCGGAACAGCTCTGGGGCGTAAACCTGGTGCGCCGCGTCCCCGCCCGAAACGAGGAGGGATATTGGGCGCTGGTGCGGCGCAACGAGACCGGGTGGTCGTCTCGGATGGGCCGGCTCGAGGGGATTCGCGACATCCCCTCCTCGCGGCGTCTCGAGCTGTCGCCGTACGTCGCCGGAAACGCGACGCGCGCCGGAGTCGTCGACCCCGCCGATCCCTTTACGAAGCGGTACGAGACGGGCGTGCGGACCGGCGGCGACCTGAAAATGGGTCTCGGTCCGAATCTCACCCTTGACGCCACCTTCAATCCCGACTTCGGGCAGGTCGAGGCGGATCCGGCCGAAGTGAACCTCACCGCCTTCGAGACGTTTTTTTCCGAGCGGCGTCCTTTTTTCATCGAGGGGTCTGAGCTGTTGGGTGGGCGCGGGACGTTTTACTCGCGGCGCATCGGCGCCCGTCCACCGGTCGGCGCCGGTGGGGACTACGCCGAATCGGCCGACAACACCACGATTCTCGGCGCCGCCAAGGTGACCGGCCGGCTTCCCTCGGGTCTGTCGCTCGGCGTCCTATCCGCGCTCACCGCCAAGGAGGAGGTCCGCTTCTACGACGCCGCAACGGGCCTGTTCGGGCGCGAGGTCGTGGCTCCGCTCGCCGCCTATGGGATCGCCACCCTCCGGCAGGAGCTCGGCCGCAACCGGTCGACGCTCGGCGCGAGCGTCAGCGCCGTGCACCGCGACGTGGAGCCGGGATCGCTGCTCGCCGCCATCGTCGCCCGCAACGCCTACACGGCCCTGATCGACGGCCGGTTGCGCTGGGCCGGGGGCCGCTACGACATGAGCGCCTATGTCGGCGTGAGTCACGTTGCCGGCGATTCGACCGCCATCCTCGGGCAGCAGCTGTCACCGCGCCGCTATTTTCAACGGCCCGATGCCGACCACGTGCAGGTCGACCCGGGTCGCACCTCGCTTGGCGGCGTCACCGCCGGCATCAACCACAGCAAGCTGGCCGGCAACTGGCTGTGGGATATCGACTACACGCACGAGTCCCCGGGTCTCGAGCTGAACGACTTCGGCTCACTCGGCTCGGCCGACGATCGTGGGTTGTTCTGGGACTTCTACCATCGGCACACCCGCCCGGGACGACTGCTCCACGCGTGGACCACCGGGGTGTTTCAGGGCAACGAGTGGAACTTCGACGGTGATCGCAAGTTCACCCAAGCGGGGATATGGTGGGACGGCACGCTGCGGAAGAGCTTTTGGCGGCCGGCCATCCAGCTCAGCACGCGCCTGCGCGCGATGAGCGACGACCAAACGCGCGGCGGTCCGCTGATGCAAACGCCGGCGAACTGGTCGCTGGACCTGTCGTTGTTCGGCCGGCGAGGCGCGCGGACGGGATGGGGCCTGGAGGCGACCGTCGTGCGGAACGAGCTCGACGGCCGCGTGTTCGAGGCCGAGGCGAGTCTCTCGGCGCGCCCGGGCACGCGGTGGGAGGCGTCGGTCGAGTCGCGGTTCCGGCGGGAAACGTCCGCCCGCCAGTACGTCGCGACCCGGGCGGGAGGCGGCAGCGCCACCTTCGGCGGCCGTTACATCTTCGCGTACGTCGAGCGCAGTGAAGTGGTGACGCAGCTGCGGGTAAGCTATGCCATTCAGCCCGATCTCACGCTCGAAGGCTACCTCGAGCCCTTCGCGTCGAGCGGCCGCTACCGGGATTTCGGCGAGCTGGCCGCCGCCCGCGGCTTCGATTTGCGCACGTACGGGGTCGCCGCCGGGACGACCATCACACGCAACGGGGACACGACCTACACCGTGACCGACGGGGCGAGCACGTTCGGCTTCGGCGTCCCCGACTTCGACGTGCGGTCACTGCGCAGCAATGTGGTGGTGCGCTGGGAGTGGCAGCCCGGCAGCACGCTGTACCTGGTCTGGCAGCAGGACCGGTTCCGCAACGAGGTCCCGAGCCGCGACGTGGGGATCGGCGGGCTGGGGGACGCTTTCGGCATCACGGGAGACCACTTCCTCGCGGTGAAAGCGAGTTACTGGATCGCGTTCCGTTAAGGGGCGTACGCGGCCGCGATCGCGTTCAGCATCGAGTCCAGCGCCGCCCGCGACAGCCACTTCCCGCGCGCCATCACCCCGGCGATTCGGGTGGTATTGGCAATGTCCGTGAGCGGGTTCGAGTCGAGCAGCACCAGGTCGGCGACCCTCCCCGCGGCAACGGTGCCCGACTGATCGAGCGTCCCGAAGTATGCGGCGACGTTGCGCGTCCCCGTTTCGAGCGCTTGGTACGGCGTGAGTCCCGCGGCGACCAGCACCGCCAGCTCGCGGTGCACCGAGAAGCCGGGGACGTTCATCACCTGCGGCGCATCCGAGCCGAGCACGATCCCCACGCCGGCGGCGTGCAGCGCCCTGATGATCCGCCCGCGCAGCGCGATGAACCGCCGCGCCCGCCCGGCGTCATAGGTGGGCTGCGCTTGCGCGTTGTGTTTCGCCTGCACCCATTGCGCTACCAGCGGCTTCGGGAGGTAGCGCATCTCCGGGCGCCGCCCCATCACCGCCGCGTCCTCCGCGCTCACGAACCCGTCCATCAAGGCCTGCGTGGGGACGATCCACACGCCCGCTTCCTGCGTGCGCCGCGCGATCCCGGGGAGCTTCGACTCGTCGGCCCGATCGGAGATGTTGAATCCAAAGAATCCCGCCGGTGTCCCGTCACCCGGTTGCCACCCGGTGAGGTACTCGATGAACCCGTCCACGTGATCGATCGATGCGTAGTGCGCCTCCAGGGCACGGTCGAGCCCGACGGCCACGGGGACGTGGCCGGCGAACCGGATCCCCACGCTGTCGGCCACGCGCGCCAGGGTGTCGAACGTCTCGCGCGATAGGCCGGGGTGGATCTTGAGGAAATCGTAGCCCGCCGCCTGCTGCTGCAGTACCGTGCGGCGCGCGGTGGCGGGGTCGGGCGCGCTGTTACCATTCAACGACGGACCCGACGCGTAGATCGTGGGGCCGAGCAGCGCGCCGCCACGCACCCGCTCGCGCAGCGCCAGGTGCGAGGGGTGGCCGAGCATCCCGCGGATCGTCGTGACGCCGTTCGCCACGTAGAGCTTCAGCACCGACTCGCCGAACCCGGCACCGAACTGCGCCTCCACCGGGGGAGTCGGAATGTGAGCGTGCATCTCGGCGAGGCCGGGGATGAGGTACTTCCCACGGCCGTCCACCCGGGTGGCGCCGGCCGGCACCGGGGTGGACGCCGTGGGGCCCAGGGCGGCGATGCGCCCGCCTTGCACCACGACCGTCTGATCATCGATCGCGCGCTCGCGATCCATGGGGATCACCGTGACGCCCGTGAAGGCGACGATGCTGTCCTGCGAAGCAAGCGGCGCGGCGACGGCACCGTAGCCGACGGCGAATGCAATCAGAACCCGATGCATGCGTTCCCCTGGTGGTGGAAGGCGGCTGCAAGCATCGTAAGTTCTGCCGCGTGGCGTCTGGCGGCAACCATGGCCGGGCGTTACTACTGTCTCGACCGGTATCTTCCAGCCGTCCCCCCCGCAGTGGGAGGATCAGATGGGAAAGTCGCGCCTCGGGCTACCGCTCCTGGTCCTCGTCCTCTTTCTTGTCATCGTCGTGGCCGCACGCCCGGCGCCGCCGGCGTACGAGGTGTGGGCCGCGGACCAGAATGGCAACGACATTTACCGGCTCGATCCCGACGGCGCCGTGCTGGGCACGATCGATGTCGAAACGGCGGCTGGTGCGAAGCGCCCTCACACGTTGCACCGCTCGCACGACGGGACCCAGCTTTTTTCTGCGAACACCGCGGCGAACCAGGCAACCGTCCACGCCCTGCCGACCGGAGCGCTCGTCGCCCGGATCGAGGGGGTCGGGAAAGGCCCCCACGCCGTCCACCCGCATCCCTCCGACCCGCGCCGGGCCTACGTCTGCAACATCGCCGCCCAGGCCAGAGACTCGGCGGGGAAGCCCGACCTGGGCGAGACGATCACCGAGCTGGTCCGGGAGGCGGGAGGGACCTGGACCGTGGGCCGCCGTCTCGACCTGCGGGCCGATCCAGCCCTCGCGGACACCTCCCGGTTCCCGAGCCGGCGCC
>JBOHST010000342.1:0-4926 GCA_050733375.1 Gemmatimonadales bacterium | reverse complement strand
AAATACGTGAGGCAGCTATGCCGTTCGGACGCATAGAGCAGGCGATCGCGGATATCCGCGCCGGGAAGCTCGTCATCGTGGCCGATGACGAGGGGCGCGAGAACGAAGGGGACCTGGTCGGCGCGGCCGAGCTGGCGACCCCCGCGACGGTGAATTTTATGGCGACGCACGGGCGGGGACTGATTTGCGTCCCGCTGCTCCCGGAGCGCTGCCAGGCCCTCGGCTTGCCGCAGATGGCCGAGCACAACACGGAGGCGCACGAGACGGCGTTCACGATCAGCGTCGACGCCGCGGGGCGCTTCGGCGTCACCACCGGCATCTCGGCGGCCGATCGCTCCGCCACGATCCGGGTGTTGATCGATCCCGCCACGGTCCCCACCGACCTGCGCCGGCCCGGTCACGTGTTCCCGCTGCGCGCGCGCCCGGGCGGCGTGCTACAGCGCGTCGGTCAGACCGAAGGCAGTGTGGACCTGGCGCGTTTGGCTGGACTCTATCCGGCCGGCGTGTTGTGCGAGATCCTGAATCCCGACGGCTCGATGGCGCGGCGTCCCGAGCTGGAGCGTTTCGCCGCTGAGCACCGGCTCACCTTCATCACGATCGCGCAGATCGTCGCGTACCGGCTCGCCCATGAGCGGCTGGTGCATCCGGTGGCGTCGGCACGGCTGCCCACGCCCTACGGTGAGTTTCGGATCGTGGGCTACAAGAACGACGTGGATGCGGCTGAGCACGTGGCGCTGGTGTACGGCGTCGTCCGAGGCCAGCCGGGCGTGTTGGTGCGGATGCACTCGAAGTGCCTCACGGGTGACGTGTTCAGCTCGGGGCGCTGCGATTGCGGCTGGCAGCTCGAGAGCGCGATGCAGATGATCGCCGCCGCTGGGTGCGGCGTGGTCGTGTATCTCGACCAGGAAGGGCGGGGGATCGGTTTGCTCAACAAGCTGAAGGCGTACGAGCTGCAGGATGCCGGGCACGACACCGTCACCGCCAACGCGCAGCTCGGCTTCAAGCCGGATCTGCGCAACTACGGCATCGGCGCGCAGATCCTGCTGGACCTCGGGCTGTCGTCGATCCGGGTGCTCACCAACAATCCGATGAAGCTCGTGGGGCTCGAGGGCTACGGTCTGGAGATCGTGGAGCGCGTGCCGATCGTGCCCCCGCCCTCCGCCGAGAACCGCGCCTACCTCGACGTCAAGCGCGACAAGCTCGGTCACCTGCTCACCCACTAGTCCGTGGCGGAGCGCTCCACGCCTCCCCGCGTGGCTGTCATCGTCAGCCGCTTCAACGAGCTGATCACTCGCCGCCTGCTGGACGGCGCGCGCGATGCGTTGCGCGAGGGCGGCATTCCGGAAACGCACACCGACGTGATCTGGGTGCCGGGCGCCTTTGAGCTGCCGGTGGCCGCCGAAGCGGCCGCCGCGTCGCGCCGGTACGGGGCCATCGTCGCGCTGGGATGCGTGATCCGCGGCGAGACGCCGCACTTCGAGTTCGTCGCGGGCGAGGCGACCCGCGGACTCGGGAACGTGGGGCTGGCGCACCGCATCGCCGTCGGCTTCGGCGTCCTGACGACCGACAACCAGGTCCAGGCGCAGGCGCGGGCTGGCGGCGCCGCCGGCAACAAGGGCTACGAGGCCGCGGCGGCGGCGCTCCAGACGGCCGACGTCCTGCAGCGGTTGCGCCGTGGAACGTCCCGAGACTAAGGCGCGCGCGCGCGCGCTTCAGCTGCTGTACGCCTGGGATCTGTCCGGTCAACCGTCGATCGACACGATCGTCATGCGGCTCGCCCGCACGTATGGTGGCATCCCGGTTGGCTACGACCGCGGCGCAGAGCTTGCAGCGCGTGCGACGGCGGGCCAACAGGAATACGATGCGCGGCTCACCCGCGCGGCTGAACACTGGCGCTTGGAGCGCATCGGCGTCATCGAACGCAACATCCTGCGGCTGGCGATGGCCGAGCTGGATGAGGGGACCACCCCGCCGCGCGTCGTAATCGATGAGGCGGTGAAGCTCGCGCATTGGTTCGCCGGCGCCAAGTCGCCAGGGTTCGTGAATGGGGTGCTCGACTCCGTGGCGCGGGAGCTGGGCCGGTTGTGAAGGTTCTGGTGGTCAACTGGAACGACCGCGCCAACCCGCATGCGGGCGGCGCGGAGATTCACCTGCATGAGATCTTCGGCCGCCTGGCGGGCGCCGGGCACGGCGTGGACCTGGTGGCGAGCGGATGGCCGGGTGCCTCGCCGACGGCGGAAATCGACGGCATCCGGGTGCGACGTGTGGGCGGGCGTCACAGCTTTGCGTGGCGCGCGCGCCGGGCGGTCCGGGCGGCGCTCGGAGACGGCCACTACGACGTCGTCGTCGAGGACGTCAACAAGCTGCCGCTGTTTCTGCCATGGCTGACGACGCTGCCGGTGTGCGCCATCGTGCCGCACCTGTTCGGGACCACGGCGTTCGCCGAAGCGAGTTGGCCGGTCGCCGCGCTCGTGTGGGCGGCCGAGCGGGCGATTCCGCGGGTGTACGCGCGCGCGGGGTTCCATGCCATCAGCCGGAGCACGCGCGACGATCTGGTGGCGCGGGGTGTGGATCCGGCGCGGATCGAGGTCATTTATCCGGGCATCGACGCGACCTGGTTTTGCCCCGATCCCGCGACGTCGCGAGCCGAGCGTCCCACGTTCCTGTACGTCGGCCGCCTGAAGCGTTATAAAGGAGTGGATATCGCCTTGCGGGCGCTGGCGTTGGCCCGCGTGCGCCACCCGAACGTGGCGCTGGAAATCGCCGGCGCGGGCGACGACCTTCCGCGGCTGGTGGCCCACGCCCGCGCGCTCGGTCTCGGCGACGCCGTCCGGTTTCTGGGGTTCGTCTCCGAGGAAGACAAGCGGCGTCTGCTGCGCTCGGCCTGGGCGGTCGTGTTTCCGAGTCCCAAGGAAGGGTGGGGGATCTCGAACGTCGAGGCCGCCGCCTGCGGCACGCCGGCGCTCGCGTCCGACAGTCCCGGCCTGCGGGAGACGGTCCGGCACGGCGAGACCGGCTACCTCGTCCCGCACGGCGATGCTGCGGCGTTGGCGGAGCGGATGGTCGAGCTCGCCGAGCATCCGGGCCTCGTGGCGCGACTCGGCGGCGAGGCGCGGCGCTTCGTCGTCCCGCTCACCTGGGATCGCGCGGCGCAGGCCACGGTGGCACACCTCGAGCAGCTCATCGCGCAAGGGAGGTAGTTCATGCGAATCACCGTCACCGCGCGGCACTGCGACGTGTCCGGCGACCTGCGCGAGCGGGCTCGCGCGCTCGTGCAGCGCCTGGCCCGCGTCGCCAGTCGGCCGCACGACGGCCAAGTGATCTTCGGGGATGATCACGGCGTGGCGAAGGTGGAATTGCGGTTGCACACGGCCCGCGGCCTGGTGGTGGTGGGCCGGGCCGAAGCGGCCGACTACCGCTCCGCGCTCGACCGCGCGGCGGCGCGGGTACGCCGCCAGCTCGACAAATCGCCTGCCAAGCGGAGCGGGCCGGCGCGACGCCGCTCGGCGGCGCGCGAGGTCGGGTGAGCGAGAAGCCGCGCATCCGCGACCTGCTGGCCCGCAAGGGGGCGCCGTTGCAGCTCGAGGCGCTCACCGGCGACACGGGGCTGGATCGCGTCATTCCCTCGCCTGAAGCATCGAGTCCGGGGCTCGTGCTCGCCGGCTACACCACCCGTTTCGTGGGCGACCGCCTGCACATCCTCGGTGAAACGGAGATCAGCTACCTCGCCTCGCTGCCAGGCGACGAACGGCGTCGCGCGCTCGAGCAGTTCTTCGGATTCGCCTTGCCATGCGTCGTGATCACCAAGTCGCAGGCGGTGCCGACGGAGCTGCTCGATCTGGCGCAGGCGAAAGGGGTGCCCGTGATTCGCACCTCGCTCAAGACGTCCGAGTTTTACCGTCGGCTCAAGCCGTTTTTGGACGATGCCTTCGCGCCGAGCACCACGTTGCATGGCTCGCTCGCCGACGTGTACGGCGTTGGGTTGTTGTTCCTGGGTCGATCCGGGATCGGCAAAAGCGAATGCGTGCTCGACCTGGTGGAGCGCGGGCACCGGTTGGTTGCCGACGACCTGGTGCAGGTCACGCGGCGCGGCGTGGACATCCTGATCGGTCGCGGGCACGAGCTGGCGCAGCACCACATGGAGATCCGGGGCATTGGCTTAATCGACATCAAGGCGCTGTTCGGGATCCGGGCGGCGCGCCAGCAGAAACGCATCGAAGTGGTGGTGCAGCTCGAGGATTGGGACGCCAGTCGGGAGTACGACCGGACCGGGCTCCACATCCAAGAGACGCAGATCCTCGACATTTCGATTCCGCTCGTCACCGTGCCGCTGAATCCCGGCAAGAACCTCACGGTCATCTGCGAGGTCGTCGCGATGACGCATCTGCTGCGCTACAGCGGCGTGGATTCAGCGCGGAATCTCAACGCGCGTCTCATCGAGCGGATGCGGGAACGCGCCGAGGTCCGCGAGTACCTCGAAGAGGACTATGAGTGATCTGCTGCGTGGCGTGGTCGTCTCCCACGCCGAGCTGGCGCATGCTCTGATCGCGGCGGTCCACTCGATCAGCGGGGTGGACGGCGCCTTGCAGGCGGTGAGCAACGAAGGGTGCGATCCGGCCGCTCTCGCCGCCCGGATCGAGCAGGCCATCGGCGCCGGGCCGGCCGTGCTGTTTGTAGACCTGCCCGGTGGATCGTGCCTGACCAGCGCGATCCGGTTCGCCCGCGGCCGCGCCAATCTCGCCGTCGTGACCGGGGTCAACCTGGCCATGTTGCTCGATTTCGTATTCCACCGGGACGTGTCGCTCGCGGACGCGGCGCGGCGCGCTGTCGAAGCGGGCGCGAAAGCGATCCGCAGTCCCGCCCCCGCCGCATGAGCCTCGCGCTGGTGCGTCTCGACGACCGGCTGATTCATGGCCAGGTGGTGGT
>JBOHST010000341.1:0-5121 GCA_050733375.1 Gemmatimonadales bacterium | reverse complement strand
GATCTCCCGCACTGCCTCCGCTTCAGCGGCGCAGGCGAGCGGCCCCACCCGGAACACCAACAACCGGACAATCGTCGCGTCACCCATCCGAGGCAGCGAAGCCAAGATACTGCAAGGGGTTGCGTTCGGCAAGCAATCGCGGGTCTGCGGCGGCTTCGGCGAGCGCCGGCCGCAGTTCGTCGGGCCACTCCGAGCAGAGCGCCAAGCGCTCGCCGGTCACGGGATGGACGAACGACAGCCGGGCGGCATGCAACAGCTGACGCGGCGCAAGTGCCTCGAGCCGCTCCGCCGCACGACGATCCGACGGGGTGACACGCCGGCTGCCGCCGAAGGCGTAGTCCTTATCGCCGACCACCGGATGACCCACGTGCGCGAGGTGTACCCGGATCTGGTGCGTCCGCCCGGTGCCGAGCCGCACGCGCAGCAGGTCGACGAGGGCGTAGCGCGCCACGACCGCGACGTGCGTAGCGGCGTACCGACCACCGGCACGGACGGTCATCCGCTTGCGATCCTCGGTGTGGCGAGCGATCGGCGCCTCGATCTCCACGGGGCTTTTCGCGAAGTGGCCCCAGGCAACGCACGCGTACGTGCGCTCGACTGCGCGCCGCTCGATCGCGCGCGCCAGACGGCGGTGCGCCAGGTCGGTCTTCGCGACGAGCAGCAGTCCTGACGTGTCGCGGTCCAGTCGATGGACGATGCCCGGCCGGCCTTCGAGCGACCCTGCGGCGAGCGGGGTACCTCGCCCCACTAGCACGTTGACCAGGGTATCGTCCCAGTGCCCCGGCCCGGGGTGCACCACCAGCCCGGCGGGTTTGTCGAGCACCGCCAGGTGCTCGTCCTCGAAAATAAAGCGCAGCTCTGCGTGGTGCGGGGCGTAGGTGCGGGGTGACGCGTCCGGCGGGAAGTCGACGGCGATGGTCGCGCCGCGCTCGAGCAGCGCGGAGGCGCGCAGTGGTTTGCCGTCGGCGGTGACCCGACGATCGGCGATGAGGCGAGCGGCCTGGGTGCGGGAGAGAGCGAGCTGGTCGGCGAGGAAGCGATCGAGACGTTCGGTGACGGACACCACGACGCAAAAGGTCGTCCCGCTCACGGCGCTGCCGTCCCGGCCTCCTTCGCTTCGCCGGTGGCGTGGGCGCGTCCTTCGAGCCAGAGCGAGACAGCGAGCGCGATCGCTCCGACGGTGATGGCCGAGTCTGCCACGTTGAAGGTCGGCCAGCGGTAGCTCCCGATGCCCACCTCGATGAAATCGACGACGCCCTGGGCGCTGCGCAGGCGGTCCACGACATTGCCGACCGCGCCCGCGACCAGCAAGGCGAGCACGAACAGCCGCCCGTGATCGGTGTCGCGGGTGTTGCGCACCATCGAGCCCAGCACCACGAGGGCGAGCACCGCCAGCACCAGAAAAATCCAGCGGGAGTACGGCCCGAGACAGATGCCAAACGCCGCGCACTGGTTGTAGACCAGGCGCAGCACGACGTAGTCGCCGATCACGGAAATGGGGCGGCCGACCAGGACCGCCTCCGCGATGAACTTCGTGACGAAGTCGAAGGTGACGACAGCCGCGATCGTCCCCCAAAACACGCGGCGACTAGCGGCGTTTGCCATCCTCTTCCTTCGCCTTGCATTGGATGCAGAGGCGGGCGTGCGGGAGCGCATCGAGGCGGTCGAAGCCGATGTCTTCGCCGCACTGCTCACACTTGCCGAACTTCTCCGGCGTCTGGTAGAGGCGACGCAAGGCCTGGTTCACGTGCCAGAGGTAACGGCCCTCCTGCGAGGCAAAGAGGAACGCCTTTTCCCGCTCCATGGCGTCGGTGCCTTGATCCGCCATGTGGAACGAGTAGCTCGAGAGGTCTCCGTCAGAGGCCTGGAGGCTCGAGTTGAAGGACTCGCCATAGTGCCCGAGCTCCTTCATCACGCGCGCCCGCTCCTCGAGCAGTCGCTTCTCGAGGTGCGCCAGTTGTTTCTTGTTCAGGCCTTTGGTCTTCGTGGTCATCGCGGCGTTCCGCCCTTTCGTCCGTCGTGCCGTCGCAGGGCGAGCGTCACGGCGCGCCCCTCGATGTCGACGTCACGGGTGATGTCCGCGTCGTCGAGGGCGGCGCCGAGCACAACCCGCCGTGCCAGCGTCTCCCCCGCGACGTACCCCTGGAACGTCTCGACCGCGCCGACGATCTCGGCAGCGCCCGACACGCTCAACTCGATTCGCGTGGTGTACTCGTAGTCGGCTTCCTTGCGGAGCCGCTGCACGCGGTTCACCACTTCCCGCGCCAGCCCTTCCTGCATGAGATCCGGCGTCAACACCGGGTCGAGCGCCACCACATACGGGCCGTCCGCCTGCACCACCCAGTCGCTCGCGACCTCGCGGGTGACGGTCACGTCCTCCGGGTGCAATTCCCATTCCCCCGTCCGCACGGTCTCGCCCCGCTCGAGCACTTGCAGCTCGGCAGGCGCCAGCCGGGTCACCGCCTCGGCGGCCTGCGGCGTGGCCTTCCCGTAACGCTTTCCGAGGGTCCGAAAGTTCGCTTTGCCCCGCAGCGTCACCAGCTCGTGATCGGATTCGACCACCTGATACGCCTTCACGTTGACTTCGGCGACCAGGATATCTAACAGGTCCGCCAAGGCCGGGCCCCGCACCGCCGCCGGAACCGCCAGCTGCATGCGCGCCAACGGTTGTCGCACCCTCAGGTTGCGGGACTCGCGCGCCGCCCGGGCGAGTGACGCGAGCCGGCGCACCGCCGCCATCGCCTGGAGCAGCTCGGGCTCGCGGCGCCCCTGGTCGGCCGGAAACGGCTCCAAATGGACCGACGTCCCGGCGAGCGCGCGGTGCAGCCAGTCGGCGACAAAGGGGGCCGCCGGCGCGAGCAGCCGCGCCGCCGTGACGAGCCCCTCGTACAGGGTCGCCAGCGCCGCCTCGTCGGCGGCGCGGTCCGGCGCCCAAAAGCGGGGCCGGTTCAGGCGCACGTACCAGGTAGACAGATCGTCTACCACGAACTCGATGACCGCCCGCACCCCGGTCGTCACGTCGTACTCGTTCCACGCGGCGCGCACCGCGGCCACCGTCTGATCGAGCCGGGCCAGCAGCCAGCGGTCCACGAGCGGCCGATTGGAGACGTCAGGCGCGACGGCGCCCGGTTTCCAGTCCTCCGCGTACTTCTGGAAGAAATCGTAGGTGCTGCGCAGCGTGTTCAGGAATCCGCCTGCCAGCTCTCCCACCGCCGCCGCGTCGAACCGCTTCGTCAGCCACACCTGACTCTGGCCGAGCAGGTACAGCCGGACCGCGTCCGCGCCGTGCTGCTCGATCACCTGCCACGGGTTCACCACGTTGCCGCGGCTCTTGGACATCTTTTGGCCCTGCGCGTCGAGCACCAGCTCGTTCACGATCACGTTGCGGAACGCCGGACCGTCGAAGCAGCCGACGGTAATCGCGAGCAGCGAATAGAACCAGCCACGGGTCTGGTCCACGCCCTCGCAGATATAATCCGCCGGGAAGTGGTCCTTAAACTCCGCTTCGTGCTCGAACGGGTAGTGCCATTGGGCGGCGGGCATCGATCCCGAATCGAACCAGGCATCGATCACCTCGGGGACGCGCCGCATCGTGCCACCACAGCTCCGGCACTTCCAGACGTATCCGTCGATGAACGGTTTATGCGGGTCAAAGCCTTGCGGCAGCGGCTTTCCCCACCGGCCGGCAAGCTCCTCGTAGCTCCCGATCACGTCGCGATGCTCCCGCTCGCGGTCACACTCCCACACGTTGAGCGGGGTGCCCCAATAGCGATCGCGCGACAGCGCCCAATCGACGTTGTTCTCGAGCCAGCCGCCGAACCGGCCGGTGCCGACTTCCGGGGGGTGCCATCCGACCGTCGCGTTCGTCTCGAGCAGGCGCTGCTTGATCGCGGTGGTGCGCACGAACCAGGAGCTGCGGGCGTAGTAGATGAGCGGCGAATCGCAGCGCCAGCAGAACGGATAGGTGTGCCTCAGCGGACGGGTCTCGAGCCAGCGACCCTCCCGCTTCAGCTGCTCGATGATCGCGGCATTGGTCGCTTTGTCGGTGACGAGCTTGCCCTCGATCTCCGGCCACGCGGTCCCCTGGAACGTCCCGTCGGGGGCAACGGGGTTCACGAACGCAAGCCCGTGTTGCTGCCCGACGGCATAATCGTCCGCCCCGAAGGCCGGGGCCATGTGGACGAGCCCCGAGCCGTCCTCGGCGGAGACGAAGTCCGCCGCCACGACGATTTCCCGCTTCCCGTCCGCCGGCAGCGGCACGACGTCGATCGGTCGCCGGTATCGCTGTCCCACCAGCTCCTGGCCCGTGAACGTCCGAACCAGCTGGCCCTCAGTGAGCCGCTTCCCGCCGACGTGGATGTCGCCGGCGCGGGCCGTGGCCGCCAGGTAGCGCCACGTGTCGCCGCGCGCGTCCGGCAGCGCGTACTCCCCATATATGAGGTCGGGATGCACCGCGACCGCGACGTTGGACAGGAGCGTCCACGGCGTAGTGGTCCACACCACGAGCTGGCCCCGGGGATCGTCGCCAAGGGGGAACGTGACGTACACGGAATTGGTGTGTTCCGTGTCGTATCCGAGCGCGAGCTCGTGTGAGCTCAGCGCGGTTCCGCAGCGCGGGCAATACGGCAGCACTTTGTGCCCACGGTACAGCAGCGCCCGGTCGTGCAAGCGCCGGAGCAGCCACCAGACCGTTTCGATGTACTCGGGGGTGTAGGTGATGTAGGGGTGCTCGTAGTCAAGCCAGTATCCGATGCGGTCGGAGAGCGCCTCCCAGTCGGTCTTGTACTTGAACACGCTCTCGCGACACAGGCGATTGAACTGCTCGACGCCCATCGCTTCGATCTGTTGTTTCCCGCTGATGTTGAGCTGCTTCTCGACCTCAATCTCGACCGGCAGCCCGTGCGTGTCCCAGCCGGCGATGCGGGTCACCCCCTGCCCCAGCATCGTGTGGTAGCGGCACACGAGGTCTTTGATGGTGCGGGAGAAGACGTGATGGATTCCCGGGCGCCCGTTGGCGGTCGGCGGCCCTTCGTAGAACACGAAGGGCGGACCGTAGCGCGTCGCCTCCTGCACCCGCTCGAACAGCCGCTCGAACTTCCACGACGTCAGTAGTTGTTTTTC
>JBOHST010000340.1:0-4899 GCA_050733375.1 Gemmatimonadales bacterium | reverse complement strand
GCTTGCCGATGCGGTGCAGCGTGCCGGCCCGGTTCAGCGGCACCCGCACGATCCGCGACTGCTCGGCGAGCGCCTGGAGGATCGCCTGGCGGATCCACCACACCGCGTAGCTGATGAACTTGATCCCCTTGGTCTCGTCGAACTTGTGGGCGGCGCGGATCAGGCCGAGGTTGCCCTCGTTGATCAGATCGGAGAGCGAGACCCCCTGGTTCTGATACTTCTTGGCCACGCTCACGACGAAGCGCAGGTTCGACCGAACCAGCTTATCGAGCGCCTCCTCGTCCCCCCGCTTGATGCGCTGGGCAAGGTCGACCTCGTCTTCGCGCGTTATCAGCGGATACTGGCTGATTTCCCGCAGGTATTGGTCGAGCGATCCCTCGTCGAACGAGACCCGCTTCGCCGTGTTCAATCGCATGGACAGCCACCCCTCCAGAAAGGCCGTGGAATCCGCAACTCTCCGCCCGTTTCCTGGTCGCGTGCGCGACGCGGAGCGCGGGATGGTGGGGACGACCGGCAGGTCAGTGAATCAGCGACCCGAGCCGG
Source organism: Gemmatimonadales bacterium (assembly GCA_050733375.1). GTDB lineage: Bacteria > Gemmatimonadota > Gemmatimonadetes > Gemmatimonadales > GWC2-71-9 > DASTHG01. The sequence continues at coordinate 4,356 of JBOHST010000340.1, read as the reverse complement.
CTCCAGCGAATATCGGTCAGCCAGGGAAGCGCGTCTCGCGTCCCCCGGTCATAGCTGAAGTACACGAGCAGCGTCCGTCCCTTGACGGCAGACGCGTCGACAAAGCCCCAGTAGCGCGAATCCGATGAGTCGTCCCGGTTGTCGCCAAGCACGAGGTACTTCCCCGCGGGCACGACCAGCGGCCCCCAGCTATCCCGGGTCGGGTGGTAACGGCGTCGGTCTGCATCGGAGGCGGCCGCCACGAACTGGCGCTGCCAGTCGAAATCGGCGCTCGACACGTCGTTGAGCGAATCGACGCGTTGCACGTACGGCTCGGTCTGCTCCTGGCCATTCACCTCGACCTGCCCGTGACGCATCGTCACCGTATCGCCGGGTACGCCGATGACACGCTTGACGTAGTCCTGGTTTGGATCGCGCGGGAAGGCAAATACGATGACATCGCCGCGACGCGGTTGGCGGAAGCCGGGTAGGCGCGCCTTGGTGCCGGGGATTGGCGCGCCGTACAACGCTTTGTTCACGAACAGAAAGTCACCCGTCAGCAGGGTGCCCGTCATGCTGCCACTGGCAATCTGGAATGCTTCGAAGAAGAACGTCTTGATCACGAGGAACAACACCAACGCCATCCCGAGGGACCGCATCCAACTGTCGAACCACCGTGCCAGCCTGGAGCGGCGGCGTTCAGGGGCGATCGGTCTCCCGGGCGCCGCCGGCGCGCCCGGCCCTGCCACATGGGCCCCCAAGTCATGCATGGATTTCACTTTACACGGTTGGGGCGCATGGCGCAACGGTCACGGCCCAGCCTCGGGCGACCCCCCACCCCCGAACCCGGCTCCGGAATTCCTCCGGCCGGTCGTCGTGGCGCACCCGCGCGGCCAGGCAGACCGACCGCCCTTCCCGCTCGATCCGCACCCACACCAGGCGCGCACCCTCGAGCGCGTCGAGGGCGTCGGCATCGGGTGGCGCACCGCAGGCGGCCAACACCACCAGCAGACTTTCGTATTCCACGCGGCCATGCTAGCACCGTGGAAATGGTTTCTTGTCATCCGATCTTTGCGAGGCGGTGTCGAATCGCGCACGCCCGCGCGTGACTGATCGGCGTGCTCAGCATTGCGGAGACTCGGGCCCGTGCCTAGGATTCGCCCCCATCCCTCCTGCCCTGGGGTGTAGCTCAACTGGCGGAGCGCCCGGCTGTTAACCGGGAGGTTGGAGGTTCGAATCCTCCCGCCCCAGCTGTCCCACCCGTTTACGCTCCTTCCGGGCCTTCCGCGTACGTGTCGATCTGCGCTCGCTGCAGGTGACCGGAGTAGTCGATGTAGCAGACCTTGGTCTCCGAATAAAACTCGTACACCTCCCAGCCACCTTCGCGGTGGCCGTTTCCGGTTTGTTTCACACCACCAAACGGCAGATGCGCCTCGGCGCCGATCGTCGGGGCGTTGATGTACGTGATGCCGTTGTCGAGGTCGCTCATCGCCTGGAACGCTGCGTTCACGTCGCGCGTGTACAGCGAGCTGGAGAGCCCGTAGGGCACGTCGTTGTTCACGCGGACCGCCTCATCGAGGGAGCCGACCTTGATCGTCGCCAAGACCGGCCCGAAGATCTCCTCCTGCTCGACTCGCATTCCCGGCCGCACGCCGGCGAGCACCGTGGGCTGATAGAACCAGCCGTTCGCGAGCGTCTGGCCCGTCGCCGGCGCGCCGCCGATCACCACGGACGCGCCCTCCCGCTTTCCGATCCCCACATACTCGTCCACTTTTTGGCGGGCTTCCTCATGGATCAATGGACCGACCTCGGTTTGGTCCTGGAGTCCGGGGCCGAGCCGCAACTTCCCGGCGCGGTCACCCAGCAGCTTCACAAACCGGTCGTGGATCTTCTCATGAAGGATCAACCGGCTGGTCGCGGTACAGCGCTGCCCGGTGGTGCCGAACGCGCCCCACAACACTCCCTCGAGCGCCAGATCGAGATCGGCGTCATCCATGACGAGCATCGCGTTCTTGCCGCCCATCTCCAGGGACAGCCGTTTGTGCAGCCGGCCGCAGGTCGCGCCGATGATCGACCCCGTCTCGGTGGACCCGGTAAACGAGATCACCGGGACGCCCGGATGATCGATGATCGCCTTCCCCACGACCGACCCCTGGCCATGCACCAGCTGGATCACCTCGGCAGGCAATCCCGCCTCGAGCAGCACCTCCACCAGCAAGTGTCCCGTATGCGGCACGTCCTCGGCCGGCTTGAAGATCACGGCGTTCCCGCACAACAACGCGGGAAACATCTTCCAGGTGGGGATCGCGAGCGGGAAGTTGAAGGGGGTGATGATCCCGGCGACGCCGATCGGTCGGCGGTAGCTCATCGCCCACTTGTTGCGCAGCTCCGAGGGCACGACACGGCCAAACAATCGCCGTCCTTCGCTCGCCGCGTAGAAGGCCGTATCGATTCCTTCTTGGACGTCGCCTCGCGTTTCGGCGAGCACCTTGCCCATCTCTCGCGTCATCGCGCGGGCGATGTCTTCCTTCCTCTGGACCAGCAGATCACCGACGCGCTGCAGCACCGCCCCGCGCAACGGGGCCGGGGTCTTGGACCAGTGCGCGAATCCCCGCTGGGCCGAGGCGATCGCACGTTGCGCGTCGTCGGGGCCGGAACGGGGGAAACAGCCGATCAGGTCGTTCCAGTCGGCGGGGTTGCGGTTCTCGAAATAGTTGCCGGTGGAGGGGGCGACCCATTCAGCGGCAATGAAGTTTTGGAAGTTCTGGGGCATGGTGATGGTGGTGAGCGGTTCACGGACAAAACCAGGTGGCGACCTCTTTCGCGTAGCCGATTCTGGGCAGCACTTCGCGTGCCGCCAGCACCAGGCCCCAGATGACGAGCCCCTGCGACAGGATATGCGCCACGCCGAGCTGACGCTTCCAGGACGACAAACCGCTCCACACCCCCGCGACGATGACCGTGAAGACCCCACCGAGGTAGATGAACAGCTTCAATCCGCAGCCGTGCGTGTAGGGCCACTGCGTCATCCCGATGCCGATCAGCAACCCGAGCCCCACCCGCGCCCAGGTGCCGGCCTTCGAGGTCTTCTGGCCCGACGCCGGGGCGGAAGGCGGAGCCGCACTGCGCTTCGCCGCGGCGGCCGCCTGGTCCGCCTGATGGGTGGGCAGCTGATTGAGCAGCCGGTCGACTTCGGCCAGCTCCTTGTCCCAGTCCCGTTCTCTCTCACCTTGGGGTTTCAGACCCACGATGCCTCGTCTCTGGTAATGGTCGTGGCGCGTAAGTTCGCATGCAACCGCAACTTTCTCAATTGCGTCAGCCTTCCCGCGTCAGCCGATATCGCTCGATCTTCTTGTACAGGTTGCTCCGGGGCATCGCCAGCGTTCGCGCGGTTTCCGAGACATTCCAGTCGTGCTCCTTCAGCTTGGCGAGCAAGTAAGCTCGCTCGGCCGCCTGCTTGAATTCCTCGAACGTTCCGGCCCGGAGCAGTGCCCCACCCGCCACCGCTTCGCCCACGGCGACGCTGCGGCCTCCGTCGCCCACGAGTCGGTCTACGTCCGCTTCGGTCACCGCGTCGCCCGGGGCGAGAATGAGCAGGCGCTCTACAGCATTGCGCAGCTCCCGGATGTTGCCTGGCCAGTCGTGCGCCGCGAGGCGCTTCAGCGCCACGGTGTCAAACTCCCTCGGCTTCAGCCCCGCCCGTCCGGTGCCCGACAGCTGGTCGGTGAAGTGTCGCACGAGCTGCGGGATGTCGCCACGGCGCGCGCGCAACGGCGGCACCTCGATCGGCACCACGTTCAGCCGATACAGCAGATCTTCGCGGAAGCGCCCCTGCGCGATCTCCTGCTCCAGCGTCTTGTTGGTCGCGGCGATGACTCGGACGTCGACCTGCAGCGGCTTCCCCGACCCGACCCGCGTAATCACCCCTTCCTGCAACGCGCGCAACACCTTGGCCTGGGCCGACAGGCTCATGTCGCCGATCTCGTCCAGGAACAGGGAGCCGCCGTCGGCCAACTCGAACTTCCCGGCCCGGTCCGAGACGGCGCCGGTGAAGCTGCCTTTCAGATGCCCGAACAGCTCGCTCTCGATCAGCTCGGAGGGGATGGCGGCGCAATTGACTTCGACAAACGGACCGCGTGCGCGCGCGCTGAGGGAATGGATGGCGCGCGCCACGAGCTCCTTGCCGGTGCCGTTCTCGCCGGTGATGAGCACGCGCGCCGGCGTGGGAGCCACCTTCTCGAGGCGATCGATGACGGTCTTGATCGCCTTGCTCGATCCGACGATCTCGTACTGGGCTTCGACTTCGGCGCGCAGGCGGACGTTCTCCACCGCGAGGTCCACGCGCTCCAGCGCGTTGCGCAGCGTCAGCAGAATGCG
>JBOHST010000339.1:0-6458 GCA_050733375.1 Gemmatimonadales bacterium | reverse complement strand
TGCTGTTCTTCGCCTGGCTCGGCTTCGGCGGCGACCTCATCTACTATCTGGGGACGAAGGACGGCGCGCCGGACGCCTACCGGCACACCTTCCCATGGTTCGGCCTGTTGCTCACCGCGATCGGCGCCGGGATCGCGCGGTATGGCTTCACGACCGGGCCCACCAAGGTGCTGTGGGCGACCGGCGCGACGGAGATCCTCGAACCCACGACCGACAAGGAGCGGCAGTTCGTGAACGTCGTGGAGGAGATGACGATCGCCGCCGGGCTCCCCCGCCCGCGTACCTGGATCGTTCCGGATGCCGACCCCAACGCGTTCGCCACCGGGCTCGATGCGACGCACGCGCACATCGCGGTCACGCAGGGGTTGCTCGACCTCTGTAGCCGGGACGAGCTGCAGGCGGTGATCGCCCACGAGCTGGGCCACGTGAAGAACCTGGACGTGCGCCTGATGACGACGCTCGCCGCGCTGGTCGGCGCGGTCGCGCTGATGCACGACGGAACCAGTCGCCTGCTGGGCCGCGGCTTGCGCCTGGGGGGCGGAAGCGGCGGGGGGAGCGGGGGGGGCGGGTCGCGCGGCGGCAAGAAGGGCGGGCTCGGTCAGCTCGCGATCATCCTCCTCGTCCTCTGGATCATCTCGTGGCTGCTGGCGCCGCTGATCACCCGGCTCCTGGCAATGGCCGTGAGCCGCAAGCGTGAATACCTCGCCGACGCGATGGGCGCCCAGTTCACCCGTAACCCGATGGCGCTGGCGACGGCGCTCCAGAAGATCGAGGGTGCCGAGTCGCCCACGAGCTCCATCAAACAGGGCGCCGCCCACCTGTGCATCGCCGATCCCCTCGGTCGCCGCGCGAACCTGCGGGAGGGACGTCTCTCCAACATCTTCGGCACCCACCCGCCGATGGCGGCGCGGATCGCGCGGCTCAAGGGAATGGCCTATCAGCGGCTCAAAACCGAGGAGGGGTGGTCACGCGCGACTGGCTGATCGCCGGCCTGCTCGTCGTCGCGATCGGAAGTGGGACGCTATACCTCGCGCGCAACCGCCTGCGCCGGGCGGCATTGCGCGCCGTGCACCGGTTCCGCACCCGCCTCGCCCGATACCAGCTCCAGCAACACCGGCTCGCCAAGGAGGTGCTGAACCGCGATGCGACCGTGGCAGCGGCCGTACGCGCGCACGCCACCGAGCACCAGCTTCCCGAAGCACGTGTCTGGCGGCGCGTGAACGAATACATCGGCGAGATCGTACCACACTTCAGCGTCCTCTCGTACTACAAGCTCGGGTACAATGTGGCGAAGGTCGTGCTCAACCTGCTCTACAAGGTGAGCGTCGACTACCAGGACGAGGCCGCCCTGAAGCGGCTCCCCCGGCGCGACGTCGTGGTTTACCTCATGAATCACCGCTCCAACGTGGACTACATCGTGGTGGCGTACGTGCTCGCCTACGGTGTGCAGGTGAGCTACGCGGTGGGCGAGTGGGCGCGGGTGTGGCCGCTGGAGTATGTGTTCAAGTCGTTCGGCTCGTATTTCATCAGGCGAAAGTTCCGGGAGCCGCTGTACCACGCCGTGCTGGAGCGATACGTCCAGCTGATCACCCGGAACGGCGTCACCCAGGGTCTCTTCCCGGAGGGCCGGCTGAGCCGGGACGGCCGACGCGGGCCGCCCAAACTGGGTCTACTGGATTACATCTGTCGCACGGTCCTCGACCCGGAGTTCACCCGGGACATCTGGTTCGTACCGGTGGGTATGAATTTCGACCGCGTGCTCGAGGACCGCACGCTCATCCGCGAGCTCATCGACGAGCGCGACCGGCCCGGTCGGCTCACCCAGCTCGGCGGCGTACTGAGCTACGTCACCGGCAACGTCGTGCGCCTGCTTACCGGGCGGCTCAAGCGCTACGGCCGCGCCGCCGTCACTTTCGGCACTCCCCTCTCGTTGCGCCACTGGCTCACCAGCGCCCCCGCCGACGTGCTCACCTGGCCCAAGGACCGGCGCCTCCCCCTAGTGGAGAAACTCGCCAAGGAAATGGTGGACCGGATCGGGGCCGTCATCCCGGTGACGCCGGTGCCGCTCGCCGCCGCAGCTCTCTTGTCGTTCGAGCAGACGGTCGTCGGCCGGGGTGCGTTGCTCGAGCGCATGGACGAGCTCCGCGACCGGCTGCGGGACGTGAACGCCAAGATCGTACGCGGTGGCGCGCGCATCGAGGAGGTCTGGGACCGGGCGTGGCGCATGCTGCGGCTGCGTCGCTTGGTGGTCGAGGAGGGCGCGAGTCTCGTCATTCTGCCACGTGGACGGCCGCTGCTCGAATACTATGCCAACTCGATCGCTCACCTGGTGCCGATCCGGGGCCCGCGCCTGCCGTTTCACAAGGAACATGACCGCGAGACCGACCTCCCGAAGCTGCGCACGCCACCGCCGACTTCGCATGCGTAGCGCTGCGGCCCAGCCACGCGGAACGTCTCGGACACGTATATTCCCCGTCCCGTGAGCCGCATCCTCGAATGACCGCCGGTCAGCCCCCCCCGCAAGGCAAGTACTTGGCGACGCTGTCCATCGCGGCGCTGGGCATCGTGTACGGCGACATCGGAACCAGTCCGCTCTACGCGTTGCGCACGGCGTTTCACGGCGCCCACGCGATCGCCCTGACACCCGCGAGCGTGTTGGGCGTGCTATCGCTGATCCTGTGGGCGCTGGTGGTGATCATCTCGGTGAAGTACGTCGTGGTCGTGATGCGCGCCGACAACAAGGGCGAGGGCGGCATCCTGGCCCTGATGGCGTTGGTCCAGCGCGGTCGCATGGCCCGCAAACTGAAACCGCTCCGCATCATCATCCTGCTCGGCATCTTCGGGGCGGCGTTGATGTATGGCGACAGCGTGATCACACCAGCCATCTCGGTGCTGAGCGCCGTCGAGGGGTTGCAGATCGCCACGCCGGCCTTGGCGCACTGGGTGATCCCGCTCACGCTCCTGATCCTGTTCGCGCTCTTTCTGTTTCAACGCCGCGGGACACGCAGCGTCGGCATCGTGTTCGGGCCGGTGATGATCCTGTGGTTTCTCACGCTCGGCGTCCTCGGCGCCGCTCATATCGTCGCCCGGCCCGAGGTCCTTGCGGCCGTCAGCCCGCACTACGGTGTCCGTTTCCTCGTCGAGAATGGTCGTGCCGGGTTCTTGGTGCTTGGAGCGGTGTTCCTCACCGTGACCGGCGGCGAGGCACTGTACGCAGACATGGGGCACTTCGGGGTCCGGCCCATCCGGATCGCGTGGTACACGGTCGTCCTGCCCGGTCTGCTGCTCAACTACTTCGGGCAGGGGGCCCTGTTGCTGGGGAACCCGGCGGCGGCCGTCAATCCGTTCTATTATCTGGCCCCGGACTGGGCGCTCTATCCGCTGATCATTCTCGCCTCGGCGGCGGCGGTCATCGCATCGCAGGCCGTGATCTCCGGCGCGTTCTCTCTCACGCGGCAAGCGGTGCAGCTGGGGTACTGCCCCCGGATGCAGGTCGATCACACCTCCTCGATGAAGATCGGGCAGATCTACATGCCCACGGTCAACTGGGGGCTCTGCCTCGTCACCTTTGCGCTGGTGCTCGGGTTTCGGAACTCGACCAACATGGCCGGCGCCTACGGCGTGGCCGTGTCGAGCGAGATGGTGATCACCAGCCTCATGTTCTACATCCTCGCGCGCCAGGTCTGGGGCTGGAGTCTGGCCCGAACGGGAATCCTTGTCGCATTCTTCCTCGTGCTGGACCTCGCGTTTCTTGGCGCCAACGCGCTCAAGGTTCCGCAGGGTGGTTGGCTGCCGCTGCTCCTCGCCGTGGTCATTTACGTACTCATGGACACCTGGAAGACTGGACGGGAGATCCTCTCCAAGCGGCTGCAAGAAAAGTCAGTACCGCTCAACATCCTGATGGCGGACCTCGCAGCCGATCCGCCGCAGCGCGTACCGGGAACGGCGGTGTTCATGTCCGGCAATCCGGGCGGCACACCGCCTTCCTTGATGCACAACCTGGCTCACAATAAGGTGCTGCATGAGAAGAACCTGTTCTTGACGGTTCTAACCGAGGAGGTACCGCATGTGCCGGGCGAGGAGCGGCTGACGGTGAAGCATCTCGGCAAGGGCTTCCACGTGGTGATTGCCCGCTATGGATTCATGGATGACCCGGACATCAACGACGTGATCAAGTATTGCCAAGAGCGGAAGCTCAACATCGCCGTCGAGGGAACGACATTCTTCGTCGGACGCGAGGAGTTGATCTCGACCGAGCGGCCCGGGATGGCGCGCTGGCGTGAACGGCTGTTCGCCTTCATGTCGCGGAACGCGCTGCGCGCAACCGCCTTCTTCCAGATCCCGTCGACCCAGGTATTCGAAGTGGGCGCGCAGGTCGAGCTGTAGGGTCGTCGACGCTACGCGGCGGCGTCCATGCCCTCGGGCGCGGGTTCCTTGGCCGCCATCAGCCCGCGCACCCCCGACCATCCGACCATCGCGACCGCCAGCCCGAGGATGGGCAATACCTGGATCGCCTGCAGCGCGAGCCCGGCCGCGACGGCCCGCTCGGCCGGCACCCCGAACGGGAGCAGCGCGCCGACCATCGCCGCCTGGACCACGCCCAGGTTGCCGGGGGTGAGGCGCCCGAAGCCGCCGATGTTCACCGCCAGCAGGGCGGTCAGCGACCCCCCGACCGGGAGATCGAGTCCGGCGGCCCGCAACACCAGGTCGTACGTCGTCCACTGGACGACCCAGTTCGCCAACCCGAACAGCACCGGGACCGCCAAACGCGTCCCGAGACTCATGCGAGCGATCGTCGCCACCGATCCGCGGAGGACGCGCGGCAGACGGACGATGACCCGTGCCCAGCGCCGGAACCGCGACAGGGCGAATACGGTGAGGAGCGCCGCCGCGGCGCCAAGCTGTAGACCGCGCAGCGGCGGCGGGAGGCGCAGCAGGAACGGAGCGAGCACGAGGAAGAGCGCGAGTCCAATCGCCTCCACGACGCGGGTCCAGGCCACGGACAGCACCGCCGCCCGCAGCGGCACCCCGTCGCGTCGCACGAGTAGCGACACCCGCGCGGCATCGCCGGTGACGCCGACGCTGATCGAGTTCACGGCCGTCCCCACGTAGGTCGCCTCCTGCGCCGAACGCCAGCGGTGCGGCGCGATCGGCTGGAGCAGCAGATGCCACGCCCACCCTTTGGCAAGCGGCGAGAGGAGGTTCAGGGCGAGGGCGGCGAGCAACAGGGGGATGTGCATCGCGAGCAACGCCGCGACGGTCTCGGGCCACGGGAACCGGATGAGCAGACGCGTCGCCGCGACGAGGCCGGCGAGAATCACCAGTCCCCAGATCCAGCGCTTCGCGCTGCTGGTCATACCGAATGTGTCGCGATGGGCGCCTCCCGACTCCGCTCGGATCCGACCCGATCCGAGCCGAGGCAGCCGACGTTGGTGGGATCCGGTTGCGGCGTACCGCCCCCCCGTCCACATTGAAGAATGCGACCGAAACTCCATTCCCCGCCAGGGCAGCCAGGATCGGGTGTCGCGGATCCTCGGGAAATGGGTGATTGACGGGGACGGTACGCCGCCTGGACCCAACGTCTGGTCGACACTGTACCGGCCACGCGCGGCCACCGCTTCGCGGAGCGGCTCAAGCTCATCCTCATCGGCCTGGTAAGCCGGCGCCGCGTGCCCGACATCGTGAAGACGCTGCTCTACCGGCCGGAGTTTTTCGGGCGTCCGGCGTGCGACTGGACCCAGGTCGTGATGCGCGGGCCCTCGCTCGCCCCGGCCGACGTGCGCCCCGCCGATGTGGAGCCGCTCCGTGCTGCCGGCGTGAGCGACGAGGGCATAGAGGACGCGATCCAGGTATGCGTGCTGTTCAACATCTATGACCGGATTGCCGACTCGCTCGGCTTCCACCTGCCGGGACCGGACGGGTATGCCGCGTCGGGCCGCTCGCTTATGAAGCGCGGGTACCTCCTCTAATGCCGCACATCCAACTCAGCGTCTATTTCGCCTTCGTGCTGAGCAGCGACGTCTTGAAAACCTCGTAGCCGCACCGTGAGCGAGCGCAGGAAGGTCGCGATCGTGGTCGGCGGCGGGCCGGCCCCCGGGATCAACGCGGTGATCGGCGCGGCCACGATCCGTTCCGTCCTGGAGGGCGTGGACGTCCTCGGGATCCAGGACGGGTTCGAGTGGATCATGCACGGCGACATCGATCACGTGCTCCCCCTCGACATCGAGCGGGTGAGCCGGATCCACTACCGCGGCGGCTCGATCATCGGCATCGCTCGCGCCAACCCCACCACCGATCCCCAGCTGCTCGAGAACACGATCCTCTCGCTCCTGCGCCTCGATGTGACGCACCTGATCACCATCGGCGGGGACGATACCGCGTACACGGCGATGCGCCTCGAGGAGCAGTCGGCCGGCCGCATCCATGTGGTGCACGTGCCGAAGACCATCGACAACGAC
>JBOHST010000338.1:0-10781 GCA_050733375.1 Gemmatimonadales bacterium | reverse complement strand
CCCCGTTTCGCCAGGAAGTCGAGCACGTCGTTCACCGCCTCCGCCGCCTCTCGCTCGAGCAGGATTTCGTGATACAGCTCGGGATACCAGCGCACCTGGACCTCGACCCGCAGGCTGTCGGCGAGCGCCCGCGCCGGCGCGGCGTCGGCGATGCGGTCCGCTCCCGCCAAGAGAAACAGGAGCGGGCATTCGAGCCGGTGCGCGTCGGTGGGGATGACGCGCTGCGCCCACTGGATCTCGCGCCACGCGCCCGGCGTCATCCCGTGATGGACGGCGGGATCCGCATCGTAGGCGGCCGTCACCGCCTGGTCATGGCACAGGTGCGCGCTCGGGAGACCGGTCCCGATGCGCACCGATGGCCAGAGATCGGCGAGCAGTTTGGCGAGGACCCGCTTGGCCAGCGGCACGCGCGCCGCGGTGGCGAGCCACGGCGAGGACAGCACCGCGGCCGCGACCGGATCGGAGGGTTGGGTCTCGAGGTAGCGCAGCACGACGAGGCCACCGAACGAGTGGCCCAGCAGCACCTGGGGCGCCGCGTTTTTCAGGCGGACCAGGCGGCGAAACGCCTGCAGGTCGCCCAACAGCTGGCTGAAGCGTGACAGGTGGCCGCGGGCGCCGCCCGAATCGCCGTGGCCGCGCTGATCCAGCAGATAGGCGGCGTAGCCGGCGTCCCGCAGCCGCTCGCCCACCGCGCGCCAGCGCGTGCGGTGATCGGACCAGCCGCACAGCCAGAGAATCGCCGCCCGCGCGCGCGCCGGCTCGTAGGCGTCGTAGGCGAGCGTGGCGCCGTCGGGAGCCCGCAGCTGCGCCATTACGGCTCCAGCAGCACTAGTCGCAGCAGGTCGAGCGCCGCCTGAGCGCTGCGCGCGCGGATCTCGTCGCGCGCGCCCGGGAAGATGCGCTGCAGCGCCCGCGTCCGGTCGCCGTGGCGCGCCGCGACCCACACCGTCCCGACCGGCTTCTCCGGCGTGCCGCCGCTCGGGCCCGCGATCCCCGTCACCGCGAGTGCGGCCGCGACGCCAAAGCGCCGCTGTGCGCCCGCGGCCATCGCGCCCACCACCACTTCGGACACCGCCCCCTGCTCCGCCAGCAGCGCGGCCGGGACGTCGAGCAGCGCGGTCTTCACGGCGTTGTCGTAGGCGATCACCCCGCCCACGAAGGTGTCCGACGCGCCGGGCACCGCCGTGAGCCGTGCGCCGAGCACCCCACCGGTGCACGACTCCGCGACGGCCAGCCGCTCGCCGCGCGCGCGCAGCTGCTCCAGCACTACGGCGGCGAGGTCGGTCTCGTCGTCGCCGTACCAGCGCATGCCGAGCACCGCCCGCAGCCGGTCGGCGGCGGCGGCGAGCCGGCGCTCGGCGTCCTGCGGATCGAGTCCCCAGGCGGTCAATCGCAGGTCGACTCCCGCCGGGCCGGGGATATAGGCGAGCGTGAGCGGCTCCAAGCCGCCTTCGACCGGCGCCACCCGCTCGGCGACGGCCGACTCGGGCACCCCGGTGGTGCGCAGCGTGCGCGACAGCACGACGCGCGGCGCCTCACCCGCCGCGGCGCGGCGCGCGACGAGCCGCGGCACCACCTCCTCCATCAGGAGCCCGCGCATCTCCGCCGGCACGCCGGGGAGCATGATCACCACGTGGCCGTTCCCGTCGTCGAGCCACAGGCCGGGCGCCGTGCCGCGCGGGTTGGGCAGCACCACGGCGCCCTCGGGCACCTCCGCCTGGCCGCGGTTGGCGGCGGGCATCGGCCGCCCCAGGTGGCGGAAGCGCTGCTCGAGGCGGCGCAACAGCGCCTCGTCCAGCAGCAATCGTTTGCCCAGCAGCTCGGCGACGGCGGTCTTGGTGAGGTCGTCCGACGTGGGCCCGAGGCCGCCGGTCGTAAGCACGAATTCGGCGCGCGCCAGCGCGTCACGCACGGCGTCGCGCACGGCGGCCGGGCGATCGGAGACGGTGGTGCGGCGCGTGACTTCGACGCCGGCGGCGGCGAGGGCGCGGCCCAGATCGACGGCGTTGGTGTCGAGGGTATGACCGAGCAGCAGCTCGGTCCCGACGGTGACGACTTCGAGGTTCACCCGGGCGTCACTCGCGGCCCGTGAGCAGCTCGCGATAGTGGTACAGGTACACGACGAGCGAATAGATGGTGAGCACGATCGCGACGGCGAGCGTGACGGCGACGACGGCGCCGTGGAACTCGTCCCAGAAGTTGCGGAACCAGCCGGCGAAGCGATGCGCGGCCAGGTAGTCTTTCCAGGCGAACCAGGCGATGGTGGCGCCGATGAACACGTTCTGCACCACCGCCTTGAGCTTGCCGGCGCCCATGGCGGGAATCACCACGCCGCGCCGCTTGGCGAAGAAGCGGAACGCGGTGATCGACAGCTCCCGTCCCACCAGGAGCAGCAGCACCCACACGGGGAGGCTGCCCCACCAGGGGATGCGGTAGTCCACCAGGATGGTGGGATGGCGGGTGATCCAGAAGATCGGGACCAGCATGGCGAACAGCAGCAGCTTGTCGGCGATCGGGTCGAGAATCTGGCCCAGCTCGCTCACTTCGTTGCGCTTGCGGGCCAGCCAGCCGTCGAAGACGTCGGTGACGGCGACGGCGATGAAGGTGACGAACGCGATGACCTTGGGCCAGTAGCCCGAGATGAACGGCAGCAGGGCGATGACCGGAGTGAGGCCGATGCGGGCGAGCGTCAGGATGTTGGGCAGCGTCCAGCGCACGCGCGAGCCCCCGTTCAGCTCAGCGTTTTCAGGACGAGCTTCGAGATCGCCTTCAGGGTGTCGAACACGCCGTCGCCCCGGACCGCCACGGCCTCGTAGTAGGAGGCGCGGCCGAGCCACCCGTCGCCCACGTGCTCCACGATGTTTTCGCCGGGGTGGGCGGCATCGGGCACCACCCGCTGCTGCGCCGGGTCGTCGATCGGCCAGCCCGGGTTGAGCGCGGCCTGGAGGTCCTTGATCGGCGCGGCGTTGGGGAGGTCGCGCTTGTTGTACTGGATCACAAACGGAATCCGGGTCAGATCGTACCCGTACTCGCTCATGTTGTCATACAGGTTCTGCATCGACTCGACGTTCGCCTCCATGCGCTCGATCTGGCTGTCGGCGACGAACACCACGCCGTCCACGCCCTTGAGAATCAGCTTGCGGCTGGCGTTGTAGTACACCTGACCCGGCACGGTGTACAGATGAAACCGCGTCTTGAAGCCGCGGATCGTGCCGAGGTCCACCGGGAGGAAGTCGAAGAACAGCGTGCGCTCGGTTTCGGTGGCGAGCGAGATCATCTTGCCGCGCGTATTGGGCGCGACCTTGCCGTAGACGTGCTCGAGGTTGGTGGTCTTGCCGCCCAGGCCGGGGCCGTAATAGACCAGTTTGCAGTTGATCTCGCGGGACGCGTAGTTGATCATCGACATGGACGCGTCTCCCGGTCAGCCGAACAGCTTGTCAATTTCGTCTTCCGCCCCTTCGAGCAGCCCCTTCACGTCCTGGCCCGCCCCGACCCGATTGAACATCTCGTGGAACACCTGGTTCAGGTTTTCGACGGTCGCCTTGGCCTTGAGCTTCACGAGTCCGAGGGTGGCGCGCTGATCGAACAGGACGACGAGGATGACGCGCCGCGCCACGTCGGCCAAATACATCGACTCCTTCTCGCCCTGGTGGACCAGCGACGCGAACTCCTGCTCGCCGATCATCTTGGCGAGCTGGTCGTTGGCGCTGAAGTCGGCGGCGGTGAGCGACGCGAAGGCGGTGGGATCGAAGCGGGGCGGCTCGCCGACGGTGGCGACCAGCTGCCCCGTGCGGTCCACCAGCAGCGCGCAGCGGGCGTTCGAGTCGCGCAGGAACGCCTGGAGGTGCTGTTGGATCTGCTTGTAGTCGTTTTCGTTGAACGACCAGCTCGCGGCACCCGTCATTCCCGCCCTCGCTCAGTCGGTCTCGGACATCTCGCGACGGGCGGCGAGCGCCTGCGCGATCGTGACGCCGTCGGCGTACTCGAGGTCACCCCCCACCGGCAGGCCGCGCGCGATGCGCGTCACGCGCACGCCCGACGGCTTGAGCACCTGCTGGAGATACGTCGCGGTGACCTCCCCTTCCATTGAGGGGTTGGTGGCCACGATCACTTCCCGCACGCCGGCGCCGTTGGCGACGCGTGCCAGCAGCCGGTCGATCTGCAGTCCTTCCGGCCCCACGCCGTCGAGCGGGCTGAGCCGTCCGCCGAGCACGTGGTAGTGGCCGCGGTAGCGGCCGGCGCGCTCGATCGCCCCCACGTCCCCCGGCTCCTCCACCACGCACACCAGGGTCGCGTCGCGGCGCGGGTCGCGGCAGATGGCGCACGGAGTCTCATCGCCGAGATTGCCGCAGGTCGCGCACTCGATCACGCGGGCGCGCACCTGGCGTATCGCCTCGGCGAGCCGCTCGGCCGCGTCCGCCGGCTGCTTCAACAGGTGAAACGTGAGCCGCTGCGCCGTCTTTCGGCCGATCCCGGGGAGCTTGGCCAGCTCCGCGACGAGATCTTCGATCGCGGACACTGCCGGCTTACAGCGGCGGCTGAAACGGGAGCGGCAGCCCGGCGGTGAGCTTCTTCACTTCCGCCTGATACAGCTCCGCGGCGCGCTGCTGCGCCTGGGCCACCGCCGCCAACACCAGGTCCTCGAGCAACTCGACGTCGCCCGCCTTCATGGCTTCGGGGTCGATCTTGATGGCGCGGATCTGGCCGCGCCCGTCGGCCGTCGCCTGCACCATGCCGCCACCCGACGAGACGGTGACCGTTTCCTGCGCGAGCTTCGACTGGATCTCCGACAGCCGGCCCTGGGCCTGCTGGGCCAGCTGGAAGAGGTTGGATAAATCCGCCATGGCGCAAAAGTTACCCGACCGCTACCGGGGAGGCAAGCGACGCGAGGCGTACATGATCCGATACAGTCTCCCGCCCCGGTCGTCGGTCAGGTAGAGCGACCCGTCGGGACCGACCGCGAGGCCGGTGGGCCGGTGCAGCGCGTCGCCGCCCTCGCGGCCCGCGCCGATGAATCCGTCGGCGAACACGGTGTGGCGGCCGACGGCGCGCCCGTTCTTGAACGGGACGAACGTCACGTTGAACCCCGCCTGCGGCAGCGGCGCGCGATTCCACGAGCCGTGAAACGCGATGAAGGCGCCGCCGCGATAGGACGCGGGGAATTGCGTGCCGCTGTAGAACGCGAGCCCGTTCGGCGCCCAGTGGCCGGGGAACGCGATCTCGGGACCGCGCGCCCGGGCGCAGCGCCCGACCGTCTTGCCGTCGCCGCCGTACTCGGGCCCCTGCACTTTTTGCTTCAACTCCAGATCGTAGTAGCAGTACGGCCAGCCGTAGTCGCCGCCGCGCTCCAACCGCAACAGCTCCTCGGCGGGCTGCTCGGCACTCTGCTCGTCGGTGTAGAGCTCGGGCCAGTTCCCCTTCAGGAGATCCCGGCCGTGCTGAGCGGCGAACAGCACGCCGCTGGACGGCTCGACGGCCAGCGCCATCGTGTTGCGCAAGCCGGTGGCGAAGCGGATGCCGTCGGCCTGGGTCTGGCCCGGCTTGCCGGGGTCGAAGCGCCACACGCCGGCCGCGACTTCGAGCAGGGGACAGGGATCCTGTCCCGGGGAAGCGGGTTGACGGTCGGCGACCTGACACGCGTTCGAGGGCGCGCCGATGTTCACGTACAGCGCGCCGTCCGAGCCGATGGCGATTCCCTTGGAGGCGTGCTGGCGGCGGTTGGTGAGATCGCGCGCCACGGTGTCGGGCGGGCCGGCGGGTTCGAGCTGGCCCGCGCGCCACGCCCAGCGGATCACGGCGTCGTCGGTGCCGAAGTAGAGGTAGCCCCGGTGCAGCGCGATGCCGGAGCCACCCTGCTCGGGGCCGAAGCGGCGGCGCACGTCGGCGACCCCGTCGCCCGAGGTGTCGCGCAGGGCGATGAGGCCGCCCCTGGCCGCGGAGTCGCGGCCCCGGCGCAGCGCCACGAACAGATCACCATTTTGCGCGACGACGAGATGGCGGATCGGGCCGAGCGAGTCGGCGACGACCAGGGCGCAGAAGCCCGCGGGGAGCGTGATGCCGGCGTTGTCGGGGGCGCACGCGGGTGCCCGCGACGAGGCGGATTGCGCGGCGAGCGGGTGAGCGCCCAGGGTGAGGCCCAGCGCGAGGAGCAAAGGAAGTCGGAGAGTGGTCATGGAGATACAGTACACAGACTCGAGAGAATTGGCGATCCAGAATCCGATCCGTCCCCTAAAGGGGCGGCTACGCCCGCACGTACTTCACCCGGTAGGACCGGAACGCCGGATCGCGCGTCACGAGCGACAGTCCCTCGGCCTGGGCCTGCGCCGCGAGCATCCGATCGAACGGATCCTTGTTACGCCAGGGGAGCCGGCCAAGTGCCTCGGCGTGGCGCAAGCGGAGCGGCAGCTCCTCGAACCCGGACTCGGCGATCGCCAGCGCGACGGTGCGTGTGGGCCGCAGCCGGCCGAGTGAGGTCTTGATCGCGATTTCCCAGCTACTGACGGCGCTCACGTAGACCTGGTCCGCTTCGCGGATCACGCGCCGCGCCTCCTGATGCAGCCGCGCGCCCTCGTCCCACCAGATCAGGACGCGCGTGTCGAGCAAGATCCTCACGACTCGAACGCGTTCAAGATGTCCGGCGGCAGCGGCGCATCGAAGCCCGGGCCGACGTTCCATTGGCCCTTGCCCTGCCCCGGCTTGCGGGCTGGGCGGGTGTCATCGAGCGGGACCAGGAGGGCCTTGGGCTTGCCAGACTTGGCGATGACGATCTCTTCGCCTTTGGCGACGCGCTCCACCAGCGACGAGAGGTGGGTCTTGGCCTGGTAGAGGGTCACGGTCTCACGCACGGCGGTCTTACGGGGCTTGGGCATGCGGCCTCCTTGGCGGAGCCCAAGGTACAGAGCTTGACCAATTTGGTCAAGCAATACCCACCAAGCTACCGATCCTGGGGCTGGGGTGGCGTGTTGTTTGGTCGCCGGCTGAAAGCCGGCGCTCGGCGCCCTGCGGGCGACGCGTCCTGAAGGACGGCGGCTTGTGATCCCACGCATGCATGAGTATCATGATTCATGATACCTGATAATGATAGCACTCGTCGACGCCGGGGCGTGGCCGAACCGGTGCAAGTGTACCTGGAGCGCCCCGACCGCGATCGGCTCGAGCGGCTGGCGGCGCAGCTCGACGCGAGCAAGTCCGACGTGCTGCGGCAGGGATTGGCCGCGCTCGAGCGCGCGCTCGGCGACCCGGCGACCCACCCCGCCCTGCGCCTCATCGGCCTGGCCGGGCGTGAGGCGGTGCCGCGGGCGGCGTACGACCTCGCCCGCCAGCACGACCGGGCCCTGAGCGATGCGGAGATCGCGGCCTGGCGGCCGCGGCGCGGGAAGCCGCGTGCCCGCTGAGCTGTTCGTGGACACGAGCGGCTGGTACCCGCTCATACTGCGGGGCAGCGCCGAGCACCGGAAGGTCGCCGACGCGTTACGCCAGCGGGTGCGCGCCGGCGCCCGAGTGGTCACCTCGAATTTGGTGGTGGCGGAGACGCACGCCTTGCTGCTGCGGCGGGTGGGGGCCGACACCGCCCTCGCGTTCGTGCGTGGGGTCGCCGACCCACCGAACCTCGTCGTCCGGAGTACGGCTGCTCTCGAAGCGGCCGCCGTCGCTGACTGGCTCGACCGGTTCGACGATCAGCCATTCTCGCTCACGGATGCGGTGAGTTTCGCCATCATGGCCGAGCGGCGCATCGCCGAGGCCCTGGCGCTGGACCACCACTTCCGCGTCGCGGGGTTCGCCACGGTGCCGGCGGCCAGGTAGGTTGATAGCGTCCTTAAGGACGCGTCGCCAACGGTGAGCCGGCCCTTTTAGGGCACGGATTCGATAGAGGAGGCGTCCAGGATCTCAGAAGACCGTTCCGCCAGCGGCTCGGTTTTCAGGGGCCGAGGCCCCCGCTACGCGCCCTTCGGGCGACACGTCCTGAAGGACGGCGGCGAGCGCCCCGCGCAAGGGAGTCGCCCTTGTTGCTCGCGTCAGCGCCCCGTTCGCGAGGTGCGCCAGCATCCCCTGCCGCACCGCATGCCCCTGCTCCGCCCGCTGCTGCGCGATGATCGTCTCGAGGATCGCCGCGAGATCGAGCGTCGGGCGGTAGCCGATCAGCTTCCGGAGCTTCGTGGTGTCGGGGAGACGGCGCTGCATGTCCTCGAACCCCGCCTCGTAGGCTTCTTCGAACGGCACCAGGACGATCTCCGACTTGCTCCCCGTGAGCTGCCGCACGAGCCGGGCCAGCTCGATGATCGCGACGTCCTTCGTGTGCCCGATGTTGAACACCTCGCCCACGGCGCCGGGATGCTGCGCCAGCGCGATCATCGCGTGCACCGCGTCTCCCACCCAGGTGAAGCTGCGGCGCTGCTTGCCGTCGCCGTACACGGTGATCGGCTCCCCGGCGAGCGCCTGCTGCACGAAGCGCGGCACCACCATGCCGTACTGCCCCGTCTGTCTTGGGCCGATGATGTTGAACAATCGGAGGACCGTCACCGGCAGGTCGACCTCGCGCGCGTAGGCCAGCGCCAGGTGCTCGTCGATGATCTTCGAGGCGGCGTAGCACCAGCGCGATTTGCTGGTGGGTCCCAGCACTAAGTCGTCTGCCTCCGAGAACTTCGGTACGTCGAGCTTGCCGTACACCTCGGAGGTTGACGCGACCAACACCTTGCAGCCGCGCTGCGCCGCCAGCTCGAGCACCAGCTCGGTGGCCTTGATGTTGGTGGCGATGGTGCGCACCGGCTGGTCCACGATGAGCCGCACCCCCACCGCTGCCGCCAGATGGAACACGACGTCGGCGTCCGCCACGGCGGGCGCCAAGACTTCGGCGTCCATCGCCGAGCCATGCGTGTAGGCGAAGTCGAGCCGACCGTCGAGGTGGCCGATGTTCTTGCGGCGCCCGGTGGAAAGGTCGTCGATCACGCGCACGCGCCAGCCGCAATCGAGCAGCTCGCCCGCCAGGTGCGAGCCGATGAACCCCGCCCCGCCGGTGATCAGCGCGCGCGGGCTCACGTCGCAGGTCCTCCGGCGACGGCGGGCGTTCCCGGCGGCGCCGGCTCGGCATCCCACTGCACCTGGAAATTGAGCAGCCGCACGCCGCAGCGCCGGCACAGTGCGGCGATCTCGTTACGGCGCTCCGCGGTCACGCCCGCGGCGGTGATCACGAGGTCGCTCACCTCGAGGCGCACGAGGATCTGTTCCACCGCGCCGTTGTCGCCGTGGACCGGGTATCCCTGTACCTCGGCGCCGTGGAGCCCGGGGTCGTCATCTATGAAGCCCAACGGCAGGAACCCGAGGGCGGGATTGCCGAGCATGCTGCCGAGCGCCTGACGGCCGGCCCGCCCCGCGCCGTAGATCAGCACGCGTCGCGTCCCCGAGGTGGCGCTCTCGTGCGCATGCAGCAGCAGGCGCGACAGCATGCGGCCACCCACCACGAGGGTGAGCAACACGTAGGCGTACAGCAGCCACCCGGCGATGGGCCAGAACGCACCGAACACCAGCAGCCAGGCAACCCAGGCGAGTACCGCCCCGACGAGCGCCGACCTGGTCGCCTTGAGCCCTTCGGCCATCCCCGCATGCAAATACGAGGCGCGGTAGATACCGCCGATCAAGAGGCCAGCGAGTGTCGCGGCCACGACCACCCCCGCCCGCAGCCAATCACCCACCGGGTCACCTTGCAACGTGCCCACGAGCGCCGTTGCAGCCAGAAACGCCAGCGCGGCCGCCGCGGCATCGTAGGCGGCATGCGTCACGCGGCGGTGCACGAACTGATTGTCGAACAACGGCAATAGCGCGCCGCGGTCGAGCAGCCGCAGCTCCTCATACCACCAGCGCGTCGCGGAATAACCGAGCACCAGCACCGCCGCCACGCCGCCCCACAACCCTATCCAGGGCCACTGCACCGACACGAATGCGAGACCGCCCAGGATCGCGGCAGCCCCGTACAGCAACGCGATCGCCGCCGGCTTCGAGAGTCCCAATCCCAGCAAGCGGTGCGGGATGTGGCGCGCGTCGGGCGTGAACAGCCGGGGCGGGCCGCTCTTCAGGACGAAGCGCTCCGGGTCCCGCCGCGCACGCTCGATCGTCATGGCGCGGGCGGTGCGGCGCAACACCGTGATGCCGCACTCGGCGAGCGGGAGGCCCAGCGCGAGCACCGCGGGGAGCGCCAACCAGACGCGCTGCTGCGTGAGTCCCACGAGACTCGCGGCGCCGAGCAGGAAGCCGATGACGAGGCTGCCCGAGTCGCCCAGGAAGATGCGCTGCCTACGGAAGTTGTGCGGCAGGTATCCCAACAGTGCCCCGGCGAGGCCGAGCAATACGATCGAGGCGACCACGCGGCCGAGCGCGATCCCGACGAGCCCCAGCGCGAGGGCGGCGATGGCGCCCAGCCCGCCCGCGACGCCGTCCACCACGTCGGTCATGTTGACGGCGTTCGTGAGTGTCACGATCCACAGGACGGCGAACACTGCCCCCAGGGCGCCGATCTCGTGTGGCGCGGTGGTGGGCCCGAAGGCCACGGCGTGCGGGAACGGGGCCGCGAGGACGACCAGTGTCGCGGCAGCGATCTCGAGTCCCAGCTTGAACCACGCGGGCAGCCCGCGCGCGTCGTCCACCATCCCGGCGATCAGAATGACGAGCGAGCCAGCCGCGAGCGCGGCCCAGCGACCGGCGGCGCTCCCCGAGAAGAGCACGGTGCGCAGCCCGGGACTCGCGACAAACACCGCGGCGACCGCGAGCGCCACGGCGCAGCCGACGGC
>JBOHST010000337.1:0-3362 GCA_050733375.1 Gemmatimonadales bacterium | reverse complement strand
GCGGGTAGGGCGGCGCGGGTACGCCACGGCGATCGAAGAGCTGGAGCGCGGCTACGTCGCGGTGGGCGCCGCGCTGCGCGGCCCGGAC
Organism: Gemmatimonadales bacterium; assembly: GCA_050733375.1. Taxonomy (GTDB): domain Bacteria; phylum Gemmatimonadota; class Gemmatimonadetes; order Gemmatimonadales; family GWC2-71-9; genus DASTHG01. The sequence continues at coordinate 3,274 of JBOHST010000337.1, read as the reverse complement.
GGCCAGCCGGTCGCGGGAATCAGCGTCGGCGGGCCGCGGACACGATTCCCGGCCGCGCGGCTGACGGCCCTCGGGCAGCTGGTGCGTGCGGTCGCCGATCGTATCTCGCGACGGCTCGGCGCCGGGGGAGCACCGTGAGTTACGTCGTTCGCGGGCGAGCCACCCTGCAGGTCGGCGGCGTCGACGTTCCGGTTTCCCCGGAAGCCGTCGTGTACGTCCCCGCGCGCGTCGCGCACCGATTTCACTCGATCAGCGAGGAGCTGAGCGTGCTGGTCTTCTTTGCCCCGGCGGACACGTCGGGAGGTGGGAGATGTTGATACAGACGCCGTTCCACGCGCGCACCGCCGCCCTCATGGAAGCACAGGCGTGGCGGCGCTGGGCGGGCTACGTCGTCGCCAGCTCCTACGAGCTGAGTCACGAGCGCGAGTACCACGCCATCCGCAGCGCGGCGGCGCTGTTCGACGTTTCACCCCTCTACAAGTATCTGATTCGCGGGCGGGATGCCGTCCGCCTCCTCGACCGTATCGTCACCCGCGACGTGCAGAAATGCAAAGTCGGCCAGGTACTGTACACCCCGTGGTGCGACGCGCGGGGGAAAGTGATCGACGACGGCACCGTGTCGCGGCTCGACGAGATGACGTTCCGCATGACCGCGGCCGATCCGAGCATTCGCTGGCTGCACCTCAACGCCACGGGGCTCGAGGTCACGATCGAAGACGTCTCCGAGCGCACCGCCGCGTTGTCGCTGCAGGGGCCCAACGCCCGCGCCATCCTCGAGCTGGCGGGCGGCCAGGAGCTCTCGGCGCTCAAGTATTTTCGCCTCACCGCGGGGAAGATCCGCGGTGTCCCGGTCACCATTTCCCGCACCGGCTACACGGGCGATCTGGGATTCGAGGTCTGGATCGACGCGGACCGCGCGCTCCCCGTGTGGGACGCGCTGATAGAAGTGGGAACAGGCTATGGGATCACGCCCGCCGGGATGCTGGCCCTGGACCTGGCGCGCAACGAAGCGGGGCTCCTGCTCATCGAGGTCGACTACATCTCGGCCCACCACGCGTTGATCGACGCGCAGACATCCACGCCGTTCGAGCTCTCGCTCGGGTGGACGGTGGCGTTCGACAAGGAGCGGTACAACGGCCGCGAGGCCCTGATAGCCGAGCGCGAGCGCGGCCCGGCGTGGCGCTTCGTGGGCATCGAGGTCGATTGGGACTCGCTCGAGCGGCTGTACGCCGACGTCGGGCTGCCACCCAGGCTCCCCACCACCGCCTGGCGGGCGAGCGTGCCGCTCTACGTCGGCGGGCTGCAGGTGGGGTATGCGACGAGCGGCTGCTGGTCGCCCCTGCTCAAGCGCTACATCGCGCTCGCCCACCTCGCCGGCCCCTATGGCGCGCCCGGCACGATGGTCGAGATGGAAGTCACCGTGGAGCACCACCGCAGGCGCGCGGCGGCCACGGTGCGCCAGCTCCCCTTCTTCAATCCCGAGCGGAAGCGAGCCTGAGGATGCCCCAGACCTGGGACGCCATCGTGATCGGCGGTGGGCACAACGGGCTCGTCACCGCCGCCTACCTGGCCCGCGCCGGGAAGAAAGTCCTCGTGCTGGAGCGCCGCTATCGCGTGGGCGGCGCCGCGGTGAGCGAGGAGATCTACCCAGGTTTCACGTTCTCGGTTTTCTCCTACGTCGTCAGCCTGCTGCGGCCCGAAATCATCCGCGATCTGGACCTGCCGGCTCATGGTCTGGAGATCCTGCCGCTCGAGAGCACCGTCACCCCGATGGAGAACGGCGACTACATCGCCTCCTGGGGTGATCCCGACAAGACCCGGCGCGAAATCTGCCGTCACTCCCCACACGACGCCGAGGCCATAGTGGAGTTTGGACGGCTGATGCATCACATGGCGCAGGCCGTGAAGCCGATCATCAGCATGGTGCCGCCCGATCCGACGTCGCTCTCTCCCAAAGAGCTGCTGGGCTTGCTGCGTCTGGGGAAACAGTTCCGCGACCTGGGCCCGGAGAAATTCCACGCGCTGTACAAGCTGATGACCATGAGCTCGGCGGACTACCTCGACGAGTGGTACGAGACCGACGTGCTCAAGGCCACCAAGTCGGCGAGCGGCATCATCGGCACGTTCCTCGGCCCGCGCTCCCCGGGGACCGCGTACGTGCTGCTGCATCACTACATGGGGGAGATCGACGGCTCGTTCCGCGCGTGGGGGTTCGCCAAGGGCGGCACCGGCGCGATCAGCGAAGCTATCGCCGGCGCCGCGCGGCGCTTCGGCGCGGAGATTCGGACCGACGCCCCGGTGAACCGGGTGATCGTGAAACGCGGGCGCGCCGTGGGCGTGGCGCTCGACAACGGCGACGAGCTGCGCGCGAAGCTCGTGGTCTCGAGCCTCGACCCGCGCCGCACGTTCCTGCATCTCGTTGAGGAATCGGCGCTCCCCGACGACTTCGTCACCGACATTCGCCGCTTCAAGTTCCGCGGCTCGTCCGGCAAGGTGAATTTGGCCCTGGCCGAGCTGCCCAACTTCACCTGCATGCCGGGAGTGGGCCCGCACCTGCGCGGCGCGATCTCGATCAGCCCCAGTGTGGAGTACCTGGAGCACGCCTACGACGACGCCAAGTTCGGCGAGTTCTCGCGCCACCCGTATATGGACGTCATCATCCCGTCGATGATCGATCCGCAGATGGCGCCGCCGGGAAAGCACGTGATGTCGATTTTCGTGCAGTACGCACCGTACAATGTGACCGGTGGGTGGACCGACGCGAAGCGCGACGCCTTCGGCGACGCCGTCGTGGACACGCTCTCGCACTACGCGCCCAATCTGAGAAACGCCATCCTGCACCGGCAGGTCATCACGCCGGCCGACATCGAGCGCGTGACCGGGCTGACCGAGGGGAACATTTTCCAGGGTGAGCTGGCGTTGCACCAGCTCTTCTTCCTGCGCCCCGCGCCGCAGTGGGCGAAGTACCGGACGCCCATTCGCCGGTTGTATCAGTGCGGCGCCGGGACGCACCCGGGTGGCGGCATCATGGGGGCGTCCGGTCGGCTCGCGGCCCTCCAGATCCTGAGAGATGGGCGATGACGCACGACGTGATCGTCATCGGCGGCGGGGTGAACGGGCTCGTGACGGCCGCGTTCCTGGCGAAGGCGGGGGTCAAGGTCCTGGTACTCGAGTCGCGCAGCGCGCCGGGGGGACTGGCGCAGACCGAAGAGGTCGTACCGGGATTTCGCTTCGACGTCTTCGGACACGACGCCGGCTGGCTGCTCCCCGACAT
>JBOHST010000336.1:0-4828 GCA_050733375.1 Gemmatimonadales bacterium | reverse complement strand
CCAGTGTTGCGCACCTGGCTGTTGGCGATTGCAGTACCGGATGGGTAGAAGTCGGTCCCGCCCGTGCCAACGACGAATTCACGAATCCCCCGGCTCGCATCCGCCGCACCCGTCGGCGTCTGCGGCGCGAACCGTTCGTAGTTGTGTTCGTGGCCCGAAACCACGATCTCGGCGTTCGCATCGTAGAGCGCCTGCCACAACGGCTGCGGCCCGGTCGAGCTGCCGTGGTGGGAGCCGGAGCTGAACCGCGGGTGGTGCCAGTAGGCGAGGGTACAGGGCTTGGTGCTGGCCGCGAGGTCGGCGCGGAGCCACTGCTCCTGCGTCGAGCCGGCACTCATGCTGATATTGCTGTTCAGGGAGACGATGTGCCAATTGCCGAAGTTATAGCTGTAGTAGCCCAGCCCGGCGGGGCCGGCGTTGCTGCCGAAATAGTCGAAGTACCCTGTGGCATCTGCCGTACGGTAATCGTGATTCCCGGGCGACGGGCGCGTGCGCGCCTTGTGACGGCCCCACGATGGCGCGTAGCACTGGGCGTAATTCGCCGCGGAGCCGTCGTTGTACGCATTGTCGCCGGCCGTGAATACCGTGCCAGCGACGTTGTCGAGCAGGTTCGCGGTGGCCTCGTCACCGGTGGTACCGCATTCGGCGATGTCTCCGGCGCCCACGAGAACGGTCGTCACCGCGGTGATGTTGAATGAGCTCGAAGTGCTGCTGCTCAGTCCGGGGGAACTCGCCACCAGCCGTTTTCCGTTTCCGCTTTGGCTGATACTCAGGTCGTTGAACACCGCCACACCGGACACGGCGGCCCGCGTCAGGGTACCGGAGAGCGTGCCACCTCCGGGGTTCGAGCCGAGCGCGATGGTCACATCACCCGTGAATGCAGTCGCAGTATTGCCCAGGGCGTCGCGCGCCATCACCTGGACGGCCGGAGTGATCGTTGCTCCCGCGGCGGTGTTTGAAGGGTGAACCGTGAATGCGAGCTGGGTCGCGACCCCCGGGGTGACGTCGATCGGCGCGCTCGTGGCTGTGGCCAGCGGCGCCGACGTCGCCTGCAGCGTGTAGCCCGGCCCCGTCCGGTTGATGCTGAGGTCCGCGAATGAGGCGACGCCCGCGACCGCCGCCATGGTCTTGGTGCCCGAGAGCGTGCCGCCGCTTGGGTTGTCGCCGATGACCACCGTCACGTTGCCCGCGAAATCCGTCGCCGTGTTGCCCTGTGCGTCATGCGCGGTCACTTGCACGGCGGTGGGGAAGATCATCGCAACCGTCACCGAGGATGGCTGCGCGGTGAAGACGAGCTGCGTGGCGGGGCCCGGGGCGACGTCGAACAGGGCGCTCGTGATCCCCGCGATGCCGCCGCCTGTCGCCGAGAGCTCGTACCCGGTCCCGCTGTGGTTGATGCTGAGGTCGGAGAAGATGGCGACCCCTGCCGTGGCCGTGACTGTCGTGGTGCCGGAGAGGGTGGCTCCCGTTGTGCCGCTGCCCGCGGTGATGGAGAGGGTCACGTCTCCCACGAAGCTCGTCACGGTGTTGCCCAGCGAATCATGCGCGACCACCTCCACCGCCGGCACCACGGGCGAGCCCGCGACGGTCGAGGTCGGCTGCACCGAGAAGACGAGCCGGTCGGCCTGTCCGGCGGTGACGTCGAAAACGGCACTCACCGCCCCGGCTGTTCCCGAAGCCGCTGCCGTCAGGGTGTAGCCGGCGCCCGCATTGTCGATGCTGAGATCGGGAAATGCGGCAATGCCAACCGAGGCGGCGACGGTCGTCGTGCCCGACAGAATCCCGGCCCCCGGGTTGGTTCCGATCGCCACCGTCACGCTATCCGAGAAGCCATCGGCGGTATTCCCCATGGCATCTCGTACGACCACCTCGATCTGTGGCGTGATCGTCGCTCCGGCCGTCGCCGTGCTGGGATGCACTACGAATGCCACCTGGGTCCCAGGACCGGCCTGGATCGCGAAGCTGGCGCTGATTGTCCCCGTCAGGCCGGTCGCCGTCGCGGTCAGCGTGAAGCCCACAGCGCTCTTGTCGATGCGCAAATCGGAAAACGTCGCCACCCCGCCGACGGCCGGCACGGTCGTCGTCCCGGCCAGCGTGGCGCCGCCGACACCCGATCCGGGCGTGATCCCGATGGTCACCGCGTCCGTGAAGGTCGGTACCGTGTTGCCAAAGGCATCCCGGGCCGTCACCAGCATCGCGGGGATGGGCGACCCCGCCGTCGCATTGCTCGGCTGTACCGTGAACACGAGGTGGCTGGCGGCAGACGGGGTGATGTCGAAGGCCGCGCTGCCAGCCGCCGTGAGACCGGATGCGGTCGCCGAAAGCGTGTAGCCGCTCCCGGCAACATTGATACTGAGCGATGAGAAAGTGGCCACGCCCGCTACCGCGGCAACCGTCGTGACGCCCGACAAAGCGCCACCTGCCGGGTTCGTCCCGACCCCCATGGTCAGGTCGCCGGTGAACCCCGTGGCCGTGTTGCCCATGGCATCACGCACCGTGACCTGCGGGTGCGGCACGATCGTGACCCCCGCGCTGGTCGTCACAGGAGACACGGTGAACTCCAGCTGGGCGGCGGCTCCGGGAATGACATCAAAGGCGGCGCTCGTAGCGCCCGTCAGGCCGGCGGCCGCGATCACCAAGGTGTAGCCGGTGCCCAGCCTATCGATGCTCAGGTTTAAAAAGGTGGCCGCTCCGGCGACCGCCGTCACGGTAGTCGTCCCGAAGAGACTGCCGCCGCCAGGATTCGCTCCGATCGTCACGGTCACGTCGCCCGTGAAAGCGATCGCGGCATTGCCTTGGGCGTCGCGCGCGAGCACCTGGATTGGCGGCACGATGGTGTCGCCTGCGGCCATGGTGGAGGGCTGCATGGTGAAGACGAGCTCGGTCGCGACCCCTGCGGCGACGTTGATGGCCACGCTCGTGGCAGCGGTCAGGCCGCCGGACGTCGCGAGCAGCGTGTAGCCCACGCCGGACTTGTCGATACTGAGGGTCGAGAACGTGGCGCCGCCCGCCGCCGCCGTCACCGTCACCATCCCTGACAGCGTGCTTCCACTGGGATTCGCCCCGAGCGCCACGGTCACCGCACCGGTGAACGCGGTCGCGGTGTTGCCCTGAGCGTCTCGAGCCGTCACGACTATCGCGGGCGCGATCGGTGCGCCGGCCGTGGCGGCGCTCGGTTGGGAGGTGAAAACCAATTGCGTGGCCTCTCCAGGTGTCACCGTGATGCCCGCCGTATCGCTCTGTCCCTCGCTCGTCGCGGTGATCGTTGTCGATCCCAGCGACACCCCGGTGACCAGCCCGGTGCTGGTGACGCTGGCGACTGAAGCGGCGCCACTTGACCAGATGATGCTGCGTCCGGATAGCTGGGCGCCCCCCCCGTCTTTCGGGGTGGCCGTGAGCTGAAGCATCGTGGTGACGGAGATCGACCCACTCGGCGGTGTGACGTCTACGGACGCTACGGAAACGCGGGGACCCGCTGCGTCCGCCACACAGGCCGGCAGCAGCGAAGCGAGCACAGAGATCTGCGGCGAAGCGAGCTCCGCCGGCGCCGGCCGAGCGTCCCGGTCATGCTCCAAGGGCGACGAAGGTGTTGTCACCTCGCCGCACATGCCGTGCCGCGAGCCCCCAAGTTCCTTGCACTGACGGAGTCGAATGCGAGCCGGTGAGTCGCCGAGGAGTCAACTGACGGTCCGGCCCGCGGTTAGGGGATGTAATCCCCTAATGGCAGGTTCCGTTGCCCGAATCCCTGAAGCTTCCTCCGGCCACCGGGATGAACTCCCAATCATAGGCATCGGGCCACAGAGTGAGCCGCAGCACCCCCCAAGTGTCGCCGCTGCGCACTTCGCTATTGGGGATCGGAGTACCGAACGAATAGAGGTCCGCGCCACCCGTCCCCACGACGAACTGCCGAATCCCGCGGTCCGGGGCTGCAACGCCTGAGGGTGTCTGCGGCGCGAACCGCTCGTAGTTGTGCTCGTGACCCGAAATGATGATGTCCGCCCCGTAGTCATCCAACGTCTGCCACAACGGGTCGGTCCGGGAATCGCTCCCGTGCTCGGTGCCTGAGCTGAAACGCGGATGATGCCAGTAGGCGAGCACGCAGCGCGCAGTCGTCGCGGCAAGGTCTGCCCGCAGCCATCGTCCTTGAGCCGACTGGGCCTTCATGCCGATGTTGCTGTTGAGCGCGATCACGTGCCAGGCCCCGAGGTCGTAGCTGTAATAGCCCGTCCGGGAGTCGCCGGCTTGGGCCCCGAAGTAGGCGTAGTACGGACGGGCCCGCGAGCTGCGGTAGTCGTGGTTGCCGGGCGCCGGCCGGGTGCGCGCTTTGTGACGCCCCCAGCTCGCGTTGTAGCATTGAGCGAACTCCGAGGCCGCGCCGTCAGAGTACGCGTTGTCACCGGCGGTGAACACTGTCCCGGGGAGGGAGTCGAGCAACGCGGCAGTCTGCTCGTCGCCGTCCGAATTGCAATCGCCGATATCTCCCGCGCCAACAAGCGACACGGAGGTGAGCGGGCCTTCCGACACCGAGATGCCGGCCTGGCCACGCTTGCCTTCGATCGTGGCCGTAACGGTGGTCGCGCCGACGCCCACGCCCGAGACGGCGCCGTGGCCGCTCACCTTGGCGACGGTGGTGTCGGCGACGCTCCAGGTTACTGGTCGACCGGAGAGCGTGGTACCAAGCGAATCCCTCAGCGTTGCGACGAGCTGCGTGCGCCCGCCGAGCGGGATGGTCGCCAGCGCGGGCGATATCGATACCGCCGCTTGGGGCCGGGCCCCGTTCGGAGCACCTGAGGCGCCACACCCCACCGCCAGCACGCCGCCGAGCCAA
>JBOHST010000335.1:0-7122 GCA_050733375.1 Gemmatimonadales bacterium | reverse complement strand
GCCTGATCCACAAGGAAGAACCACCAGCCGTTCGTCCGACGCCCGGTGATTGCGTTGGCGGCTTCCGAGGGGCTCGAGAACGCGCGCTCGTCGATGCGATGGCGGTGGAAGTGTCGAGGATGCGGACGCGGAGGAGGACGCCGACGAGAACCAGGGTTGACGAACCGAGCTTCGTGTTTGGACGGTGAGGTGAATCTCGCCAGATCTCGAGGAGCGACGGGCGCACGTCTCGCAATCGGACCGGCCCGCTCGCGTCGCGTTTCCTTCTCCGCCGCGTCATGGCCGCCGCCATCAAGCTACGCGACGTCGCCTACCCGAGCCTCTACGCCGACGCCGCCTGACGGAGAAAGGATCTTCGCAAAACGCAAAGAACATACGGACAAAGAATCTACGCTTTTTCCGAGACTTCGCTCGGGAAAAGAGGTTCTCCTTCGGAGAACAGCTGTAAAGAGACGTCGCGGCCCTGATAGAGGCATCCGCCATGAACGAAGCCGACGATTTCTCCACCTATCATGGGGATCTGCTCGACGGGCACTACGACTGTGTCGACCGCATCGTCTTGAACGGCTACTTCGCGCTCGGCCAGCAAGGCGGGGGCTTTCGCACCTGGTGGCGGCTCCTGACTGGCTCCGATGCGACGTTGGACCAAGAACATCTCCAACGCCTGGCGGGACGCTTCAGCCGCCGGGTGCACGCCTACGCCCACGCGCACAACATCCCGGTGATCCACTGCGCGCCGGGCACGCGCAAGCACGAGGTGGCGCAGAAGTATCTGCCCCAGGACTCCGCCTACCGGGGCCTCTTTCTCATCTTGGTGGCGAAGGCGCCGGCCCTGGTCTGGGAGGTGACGAAGGGGAAGACCGGAGCGCCGCACCTCGCCCGCAAGCAGCCCTGGCCCTACGTCAACCACTACCACTTTCACCTGATCGACAAGGATTGGGGCCACATCACGATCAAGATCAGCGGGCACCCACCGTTCGGGGTGCAGCTCATGCTCAACGGGCACGAATGGGTCGACCGCCAAGCCCACGCGCACGCCATCTCCGTTCAGAAGGAGGGCAACTGCTTCGTGGGGGGATCGTTCCAGGCCCTGGATCAGCTCGCAGAGACCTTGTGTGAGCAACACGCGATAGGGCGACTGACCGAGGTCTGTGACCGTTGGGTCTACTCGAGCTGCTTGTGCTTCGCCTTGGACCTCGACGAGCAGGAGCGCTCGCAGTTCCGCTACCGCTATTCCTGCTACCAGCTCGAGTACAGCCGCAATCTGTTGTTCCGGCGCGGCACCACCCTGGATGCGGTCTACCAAGGGCTCATCGATCGCACGCGGTCGCTGCTCGATGTCCCGAAGCTCAAGACCATCTTCGGGTGGAAGCAGCGGCCGCATAAGCGACGCCGCGACGGGGCGCGGCTCGAACGCGTGCTCGACGAGTCGGCCTATGACCTGACGGTTTTCAAGGTGCACTTCGGGGCACTCACGCTCAAGCTCTACGACAAGGGCGCGCGGGTGCTGCGCGTCGAGGCCATCGTGCACAACGTGCGTGAGCTGCGCTGTGGGCGATCAGTGGAGAAACTCTCGATCATGCTGGCGAAGCTCCAGCGTATGGCGATCGACTTTCTCAACGTCGTGCAAGCCGCGCATCGCAGCTTCTTCGACGCCGGCGCCCTCGACAGCCTGTTGGAACCGACGCACCGTGGGAGCCGCCGCCTGGCCGGCGTGGACCTGCAAAAGCCCCGGATGCGCCGTGTCAGTGCGGCGGTCGTGGCCTTGGCCGCGCAGCCCGGCGGCTTCACTGTAGAAGAGCTGGCGGCCAAGAGTCACGCCCTCGAGACGCTCGGCCCCGGCCCTTACACCGCTCGCCACGCGGCGTATGACCTGGCCAAGCTGCGCGGCAAAGCCCTCGTCGAGCGCATTGACAAGACCCGTCGCTACCGCGTCCACCCCGTGGGCATCCGAACCCTGGCCGGCTTGCTGATCCTCCGCGAGCACGTCATCAAGCCCGTGCTTGCTGGCGCACGCGGCTTCCATCAGGGACGCTCGCCCAAAACCATCCATCCCCTCGACCTGCACTACCTCAATCTGCAACGCGAGCTGCACCGCACCTTCCAGACCCTCGCCTTAGCCGCATGAAGATTGAACGGCGTCGCCACTTACAACATGTTGGTTTTCAAATTTCCCTAAGGGGGAGGAGGAATATAAGCTGGACATTTCCTCCGCTGCGGAGTACGCTATCGTGCCATGGTATCGCCTACCAGAGCCGATGGCACGCGGCTTACGTCGCGGGAGCGCCGCTGGGTCAAGGTTCTGTCGACCTTGAACGAAGCACAGGCACGATGGTTCGCGGCCGACAAGGCCCTCGATCTCGGCCGTGGCGGTATCAGTCGCCTGTCGCAGGTGACAGGCATGTCTCGGACGACGATCACGAAGGCGATCGGAGAACTGCGCGGGCGCGGTGCGGTGATTCCAGCGGTCCTGGGCAGGATTCGGCGTGAGGGTGCAGGTCGTAAGCCGATCGAAGAATCCGATCCTGAGGTGAAGAAGCTGATCATGGGGATCGTGGACGAGACCACGGCCGGTGACCCGATGAGTCTCCTTCGCTGGACGAGCAAATCCAGGAGGACAATCGCCGAGAAGTTGGCCAAGTGTGGTCACCCGGTGGATGCGGTGACGGTGGGTCGCTGTCTCAGTGATCTCGGCTATTCGCTGCAGGCAAACGTGAAGGCGAAAGAGGGGCCGCAGCACGAGGAGCGCGACGAGCAGTTTCGTTACATCAACCGTTTGGTGAAGGGCTACATCAAGGGTGGCGACCCGGTCATCTCCGTCGACACCAAGAAAAAGGAGCTTGTCGGGGAGTTTCGCAATGCAGGCCGGACGTGGCGCCGCCGAGGCGAGCCGGTGAAAGTAAACGTGCACGACTTCCCGAATCTGGGCAGCGGCAAAGCGGTACCGTATGGTGCCTACGACATCGCTCGGAACCGTGCGGTCGTGAACGTGGGCGTGAGCCACGACACCGCCGAGTTCGCCGTCGAGAGTATTCGACGCTGGTGGCGGCTTGACGGCCGGCGGATCTACCGAGAATCGCGAAGGCTGCTGATCTGCGCGGATAGCGGGGGGAGCAATGGTCACAAGCTTCGAGCATGGAAGCTGGGCCTGCAGAACCTTGCCGACGAGATCGCGATGCCGATCACGGTGTGTCACTATCCTCCTGGAACCAGCAAGTGGAACAAGATCGAACATCGCCTCTTCTCGTTCATCAGCCTCAACTGGCGTGGCCGACCTCTGGTGAACTACGAAACCGTGGTCAATTTGATCGGTGCCACCAAGACTCGTACTGGTCTGCGCGTCAAGGCTATGCTCGATACTGCGACCTACGACACGGGCGTCAAGATCGAGGCTGAGGCGATGCGCGAGGTATTACTCCGAAGGCACAAGGTTCATCCGGATTGGAACTACACTATTGCTCCGCGCTCGTCGTAGTGTCCAATTTATTGTTCACCAGCCCCTAAGTGTAATGACCCTTCACGTCATCGAGCCCGAGCGTCGCACGCTTCACGGCCACTTTTCGCGAGACTTGGCGCCGGTCCTCTCCATCGGATCTGGGGACACCGTACGCTTCCGTACCCTCGACGCGGGGTGGGGACTCGAACCACCGAGCACAGCATTCGCAACACGGCGCCAGTTCCGACCACGGGATCCGACACTTGACGCTGGCCATGCACTACTCGGACCGATCGAACTGCAGGGTGCCAAACCCGGGATGACGCTCGAGGTGGACATAGGCGCCATCGTACCCGGCCCATGGGGCTGGACGCGGGCCGGTGGCTGGTCGAGCCCGTTGAACGAGCGCCTCGATTTGGCTCAAGGCGATCAGCACCTTCTCGTGTGGACGATCGACGCGAAGAACGCGACCGCGTGCGACCAGAACGGAAGGGCGGTATCGATCCGACCTTTCATGGGCATCATTGGCATGCCTCCTGACGAGCCCGGTATCCATCCGACGTGGCCGCCTCGGGCCTGCGGTGGTAACATCGATTGCAGGGAGCTCGTGTCGGGAAGTCGGCTCTTTCTCCCGATTCCGGTGCCCGGGGGACTCGTTTCTGTCGGCGACGGGCATGCTATGCAGGGCGATGGGGAAGTATCCAGCACCGCCATCGAGTGCCCGATGGAGCTCGTCGAGCTTCGTTTTGTTCTTCGCGACGATCTCCCGATCAGCACTCCTTGCGCCGAGACCCCCGCCGGGTGGATCACTCTCGGGTTACACGAGGATTTGAATGAGGCGGCGGCGATCGCCCTCGACGCCATGCTGGACCTCATGACTGCTCACCATCACCTCGACAGAAAGGACGCCCTCGCTCTCGCGAGCCTTGCGGTAGACCTACGCGTGACTCAGATTGTAAATGGTACGCGCGGCATACATGCGCTTCTGCGTAGAGAGGCGATTCAGGGGCTGTAGCGAGCCGCCCAAGAAGCGCATGCAGCGGACCCGTGAGTAAGCGGCTTGATTGAGGCGGCCTACTTCTGCGACCATCCGGCGAGTCTCGGCCGCACCGGCGCGAGGATCGCGAACCGGCGCGATCGGGCAGTTCCGGACGGTTTCCGCAGATTCGAGCTCATCCGATGCATCGACATCGCCTGGCCGAGAAGGGAAACGAGATGACCGCCAGCATCCCCCGGCTCGTCGCCGGCGCGCCGACGGAGCACGTCGTTGCCGGCCTGCGCGAGTACGGCGCCGTCATCGTCGAGGGCGTGCTCGCGCCCGACTTGCTCGCGCGCTTCAACGTGGAAATCGATCCGATCCTCGAGCAGGTACGCCCCGACCGCTCTTATTTGAATCCGGCGATCGATCACTTCTACGGAGATCGCGTGCGACAGATCACAGGCGTGGCGACACGGTCGCGCATCTTCGCCGAAGAGATCCTGTGTCATCCCTTCTACGTCGACATCAGCGATGCGATCCTGGGACCGAACTGTTCGCGGTATCAGCTGAACGTGGCCCAGGTGATGGACCGGGGCCCCGGCGCCGAGCGGCAGATGCTGCACCGCGACGAAGACGTCTGGGTACATCTGCCGCGGCCGCATGGTGAGGTGGAGCTGGCCTCGGTGATCGCGCTCGTCGACTTTCGCGCCGAGCTCGGCGCGACGGTGGTAGTTCCCGGGAGCCACCGATGGGAGCGCGGGCGGCAGCCGAAGCCGGCGGAGCTCGCCTGCGCCGAGATGCCCGCGGGCTCGGCGGTCGTCTACTTGGGTTCGACGATCCATGCCGGCGGGCGGAACGCTACGCCGAACCGCTGGCGTCGCGGCATGCACATGAGCTTCGTGGTCGGCTGGTTGCGGACCGAGGAGAACAACTACCTCAGCACGCCCCCGGAGGTAGCGCGTACCTTGCCGCGGCGGTCGCAGGAGCTGCTCGGCTACGCTGCGCACGACGCGATTGCGGTCGGCGGTGGCTATCTCGGCACGGTCGACTTACTGGACCCCATCGATCTACTCGCCCGAGGAAAGCTCTGAGCCGTGCGAAGTCGGACCGCTCGCGACCGGAGCGGCCGACTGCTTCGTGCGGGATACACAGGGAGCGGAGGTTGGCTGCCTCCGAACCCAATTCGCCGGCAGGTCAAGTTCGTACTGCGGACGTCACGGGAATCATCGTCCTCGGTGTCGTGTTCACCGGCTGTGCCGTGGTCGCACTGCCGCAGCCTCTCGGGTTGACCTGCGGAGTTTCACCGTGGTCTCCTCCGGGCGATCCGTCCGCTCGGCGCGGCTCAACGCCGGGTCCTTCCGACGGCTCACCCAGTACCGGCATGACTCATCGCACCCGACGCAGAATTCGCGCAATCGGCTTTGAACGACCCGGCGCGGTATCCGATGATCTTGGCGATCGGCACCGCTGGCGCGGGTCGTCGGGCGGCTCGGGAGGGAAGTATGAACTACGACGTCATCATAGTCGGTGGCGGCCTCGGGGGCTCGGCCTTGGCGAAGAACCTCGCCGAAAGGCGGATATCCGTACTCCTCCTCGAGCGGGAGGCCGCGTTCAAGGATCGTGTTCGCGGCGAGCAGATGCATCCTTGGGGCGTTGCGGACGCACGCGCGCTCGAGATCTACAACGCCATTCTTGATGGTTGCGGGCGCCAGACCCGCTGGTGGGTCACCTACGTCGGCGGTCAGGTACTGGGCAGGCGTGACCTGCAGGAGACCAGCCCGCACGGCGTCGGTTCGTTCAATTTCTACCACCCTGCGATGCAGGAGATCCTCCTTCGTCTTGCAAAGGATGCCGGCGCCGAAGTCCGGCGCGGACTCAAGGTTTCGTCAGTGTCCCCGGGTGACCCGCCCATGGTCCAGATCGACCGGAACGGGCACGTCGAAACGATCCATGGTCGTCTCGTCGTATGCGCCGATGGCCGTAATTCCGCCGGTCGATCATGGGGCGGTTTCGTCGTCCACAACGACCCCGACCGCCTGATGATCGCCGGCACCTTGCTAGACTCCACACCCGTCCCGGACGATTCGACCTACGTCGCGGTCGGCCCAGAGGGTGCGCTGTTGATGGCGCCGCAGTCACGAAACAGGGCACGCACCTATTTCATCTACCGAAACGCCGACGGGCTGCGTCGGTTGAGCGGTGACGACGGAATTCCAGAATTCCTCTCGTGTTGTCGCAGCACGGGCGTACCGGCGGAGTGGTTGGACGGCACACGCGTGGCTGGTCCACTCGCCCAATTCAACGGTGCTGACCATTGGGTGAATCATCCCGCGCGGGATGGAGTGGTTCTCATCGGCGACGCAGCAGCCGCTTCCGATCCGTCATGGGGCTCAGGGCTTTCTCTCACCTTACGAGATGTGCGAGATCTCCGCGATCGCCTCTTGAACAACGACGACTGGGGTGAAGCGGCCAGGCAGTACGCAGACGAGCACGACCAGCGTTACAAGAAATTCCACCGTGTCGAGAAGTGGTGGACAGAATTGATCTGGTCGACCGGTCCTGCCGCGGATGAGCGTCGCTTTCGAATTCTTCCGAGGTTCCTGACCGATCCCGCCGGCCTGCCCGATCTCCTCGGCCTCGGGCCTGAATCGCCGCCCGCCGATGAGGCAGCGTGGCGGTTCCTCGGCGGTGCGGCCCGGCCAGGCGC